>CAMBID010000013.1 GCA_945867445.1 uncultured Clostridia bacterium
AAGACAATTGTCTTGTTTTTCATGGATTCCAGTATGACGGGGTGATAAAGGCGCTGTAAACAAACTGTGAATGTTCAGGGCGGGTGATTGACTTTTCCGCAAAGACTTGTTATGGTTAACACAGGAAGAGTTAATTAGACATTTTTCCTCTCCTTTCTCAACCGGAGAAGCGGGGTGCCCGGGGGGCACCCCGCTTCCCTTTTGTCCAGAGCGGCGGGGATAGAGGAATGATTTCCGCTGCCCGATGATAATTTATTGAAAAACGATAAATTATCATTGACAAACGATAAATCCTGTGGTAGCATGAAGCCACAGGACCGGGGAAGGCCCTGCGGATGCAGCGCCCCGGACAGGAGGAGAGACGGATGAAGAAACATTCTGTGGAGCGTCTCGCGGCGGTGCTGCGGGTACTGGTGACCATCGCTCTGATCTGCAATCTTGTGATCCTTTACCTGGTGCCGGTGGCAGTGGTGTCGGGCGGGACCAGCCTTCCGGACAGCGTGCTGAACTACCTGAATGGGCTCTTCCGCCCAGGGGAGGATGACATCGTGGCGGCAGCCGCCGCAGCCAGCTTTTTGGCCTGGTTCTGGGTTTGGAAGAGCGCGTATCAGGCGATGCTGACGCTGTTTCTGGTGGTGTCCGGAGTCTGCACGGCGGTGATTCTCCGGCAGGCCAGGAATGTGCTGGGGAGCATCCTCCGGGAGGAACCGTTCTCTTTGGCGAACGCCATGGCCCTGCGCCGGGCGGCGGTCTGTGGATTCCTGATCTCCGGGGCGGCCCTGGTCCGGGTGATCTTCAACATGGCGTACTACGCCTCACTCCGCCCCCTTGCCAGCTACAACACCCTTTTCATCCCACTTTTCGCCATGTTCGGATTGCTTTGCCTCGTGATGTCCGCCCTCTTCCGCCAGGCGGCGGATCTGAAGGCGGAAAACGACCTGACCATTTAAGGGGGCGGAGCATGGCGATCATGGTGAACCTGGATGTGGTGATGGCCCAGCGGAAGATGACCCTTTCCCAGCTTTCGGAGCAGGTGGACATCACCCTGGCCAACCTCAGCATCCTGAAGAACAACAAGGCCAAGGCAGTGCGCTTTTCCACGCTGGAGGCCATCTGCGCCGCCCTGGACTGCCAGCCGGGAGACATCCTGGTCTACGTCCCGGACGGGAAAGAATGACATGACCTGTCTCCGGCAGGGAGACAGTGAGAAAGGAAAATTGCAGCATGGACGAGAAATTTGCCCTGCCGGCGGCAGGGCCGGATAATTGCGCCAAAAATCCGGCGCTTCCAGCGAAAAAGTACGACATCACAGGCCGGGACCGCTTGCTGCTGCCCCTGACTCTGGCCGCCTGTACGCTGGCGGCGGACAGCATCATCCTCCACGACTGGGGCCTGGGTGTCACGCTGACGGTGCTGGCGTGGTATGCCCTCCTGGACCTCCGTCTCGGCTGGGGACGTCTCACGGCGGGCAGCGGCAAGTGCCTGCTGACAGCCAACGTTCTCCTGGCCCTTTGGTACGCCCTGGGCTCCGGCTGGTACTTCCGGCTCTGGAATTTCGGGGCGCTGCTGCTCTTGCTGCCCCTCCACGCGGCGGGCTGCTCGGCGGAGACGCATCTCCCCTGGCAGCGGCCCGGCATGCTGGGCGAGCGGTTCCGCCTGACGATCAGCGGGCTTTTCAGGGACCTGGGAGCGGGCTTTGCCGCCCTGGGGAGCTTCGGGCGGAAGCGCTGGGACCTCCGGCGGGCGGCGGGCGTCCTCTTCGGCTGCGCCGGGGCGCTGGCGCTGCTGGCGATCCTGATCCCGGTCCTCCTGCGGGCGGACGCCCTCTTCGCCCATGAGATGAGCGCCCTTTTCACCTGGGAGCTGCCGGAGCTCCGCTTCCCCCAGGCGGTGGGCGTCGGGCTGGTGCTGACGCCCTTCGCCTTCTCCCTCCTTTGGCGGCTGGCCTATCCCCGGGAGGGGAAGGCGGCCCCGCAGGCCCGGCAGCCCCGGCTGCCGGCGGCGGTGTTCCTCCTCAGCCTCCTGGCGCTGGACGGGCTCTATCTCCTCTTCCTGGGGGTACAGTCTGCGGGGCTTTTCGGCGGGCCGGGGTATCTTGCCAGCCGGGGCCTCAGCTATGCCGATTGGGCCCGGAGCGGCTTTTTTCAGATGGTCCGTGTGACGGTGGTGAATCTCAGCGTTCTGCTGGGGGCGGTCACCTGGACAAAACGGGAGCGGGGGTTTCCGGCCATCCGCGTGGCCGCCGCCGTGCTGACGGGGGAGAGTTTTCTGCTTCTGGGCAGCGCCGCCTGGCGGATGAGCCTCTATGTCTCCGCCTACGGGCTTAGCTTCAAGCGCTGCATGACCTATTGGGGCATGGCGGTGATGGCGGCGCTCTTCGCCTTCGCCGCCGGGAAGCTGGCAAAGCCGGAGCGCTCTTTCTGCCGCCTGGCGTTCCCGTTTTTGCTTGGGGCCTGGCTGCTCATCGCCTATCTGCCCGTGGACGCCCTGGTGGCCCGGGATCAGGTGCGCCGGGGGAGCGGGGACGTGGAGTATTTGCTCTATGACCTCTCCTACGACTCCCTGGCCTTCCTGTCCGGGGAGGGGGAACGTGTCTTGGCCGCCGGGGACGGCAGTTCCCGCTCCGTGGAGGAGCGCATCGCGGAGCGCCGGGCCCAGGCGGCGGGGGAGTGCCGCCGCTGGGAGAGCTGGAACCTCTCGGCGTATCTTGCTTCCCGGGGCGGGACAGAGTGAAGGAAGACATAGGGAAACGGAGGGACCGGGTTTGGGCGCCATTGGGCCTTGCGGCCCTCCGCTGGCGGCGCTTTGGCTCCGGAATGGAGCGGGGCGAGCGCTTTGTGGCGGAGCATGGGGAAGAGATCGTGCGCGCCTCTGGCAGGAGAGCACGGACGGGGCGGGCCACGGCAGCGTTCCGGATGGGATCGGATACCGGCACGTCAACTACTGGGCGGGGGAGCACGGGATGCTGGAGTTCATCCTGGCGATGTCCCCGGACGGCTGCGCCGGAGAAAAGGGAAAACGGAGGGAAAGCCGCATGGCAAAGGCCATGCGGCTTTCCGGCTTCAGTCGATGTCAAAGAGGGAGGCGAGCACCAACCAGGTTTGGGGGAAGGGGCGCATGATGTTCCAGTATCCCGCCCCCAAGAAACCATACTCGGCCACAAGGCGGAGCTTCGCCGCCTGGCTGCGGGCGTCCTCAAACCAGACTTCGTGGAGCGTGCCGTCCTCTGCCCGGTAGCGGTACCAGGGTGCCTGGGCGGTCTCGTCAAACCGGATCTCCGCCCTGTGGCGAATGGCACGGCGGATGGCCTCCTGGTTGGAGAGGGATTCGGCCCTCGTTTCCCCCTGGCGGTAGGGGAGAGGCCAGTCGTAGCCGTAGTTGGGCACGCCCAGCAGGATCTTCTCCGGCGGGATCTCCGTCACGGCGTAGTCCAGCACCGCCCGGACGTTGGGGAGGGGGGCCACGGCCATGGGCGGCCCGTAGGTATAGCCCCATTCGTAGGTCATCAGCAGCACGGCGTCTGCCGCCGCGCCCACGCGGGCGTAGTCGTGGCCCTCGTAGAGGGTGCCGGGCTGGTCCGGGCGGGTCTTGGGGGCCAGGGCCGCCCAGAGGAAGTACCCCAGGGCATTCAGGCGCTGCCGGAGCCGGGAGAGGAAGTCGGCGTAGGCGTCCGCCAGGGTCCCTGGAAGGTACTCAAAGTCCACGTCCAGCCCGGCGTAGCCCTTCCGGGACAGGATCTCCAGAATTTCGGCCATTAACCGCTCCTGGGCGGCGGCGTCCGTCAGGAGCTTTTCCGCACGCTGGACATCAAATTGCTCCTCCTCCGTATAGGTGGAGAGGTGCATCACCGCGCCGGTGCCGTGGGACCGGGCTCCGGCCAGCAGGGCTTCATCCTGAAGGGGGAGGAGGCCGCCGTCCCGGCTCAGACCGTAGGTGAAGGGCGTGAGGTAGGAGAGAAAGGGGGCGGTTTCACTCAAAAGCTCCGGGGAGAGGAAGGGGTAGGCGTAGCCGTTGGCAATGGCTGTCCCCAGCCGTTCCTCATGGTAGGAGATCACCAGCACCTGCCCCGGCACCAGGGTACTGCCGCCGCCCAGGGAGAGGTTATTCCGCCAGAGCTGACAGACGGTGACACCGTAGTCCTGGGCGATGCCGGAGAGGGTCTCTCCCGGGCGCACCGCGTGGACGACATCGGGAAAACGCAGCACCAACGTCTGCCCCACGGCGAGAGCCCCGTCCTCCCCCACGTCGTTATCCACCATCAGCCGTCGGGGATCGACGCCATAGTTTCGGGCAATGCCGTAAACCGTCTCCCCGGGGAGCACCACATGAATGAGCATGGATCACCCTCCTTTCCCGGCAGTCTATGCGGAAAACCGCACGGAAAGAACCGGCGCGTCCAGCTGGACGCGCCGGTTTTCTCAGTGCGCGGGGGCCACGTTGGGGGAGAGCTGGGTGAGACCTGTGGGGCGGCCCGCGTCATCGTACCGGAGCCGCCAGGCCACCTGCTCATCCCCCCAGGGAACGCAGGTGAAAAAGAGGTCGCCGTCCGTCACGAACTCGTAGAGGTCCAGCTCCGCGTTGGCGGTCAAAAGCCAGCTCTCGCCGGTGGCGATCTCATAGCAGAGGATGTCGCTGGGCAGCCGGCTTGGCTCCCCCCAGGGGTCCTCAGCGTCCGCGGGGACGAAGGTGTAGTCCACGGAGTAGAGATAGCCCCGAGCCCCGGTGAAGAAATGCACCCCGTAGGGGAGAATGCGGACCGTGCCGTCGGAGCTGAGCAGGAGTTGGCAGTCGTCCTCCTGCCCTCCGGCATCGGCGGTGCGGGCGTAAAGGGCCGCGTACTCCCCGGTCTCCCCCAGGGGACTGCCGTAGGGGTCGATCCAGAGAACGCCCGGCAAAGAGACGGTCTCGCCGTCCAGGGTCAGGCGGCAGGCCCGGTCCCCCTCCTGGTCCTCCAGCCGGAAAACGTGCTCCCCCAGCTGAAGGATGCTGCGGGAATAGTCCTTCCCCAGAAAGCGGTCGTAGGGCACCTCCTCCTGCAGGGTCTCCCGGATCTCCCCGGTTTTGCCCTCCAGCAGATATTCCGAGCCCACCTGGCGGCGCTTGTCATAGACCCGAAGGTCGATGCGCCCATCTGCCAGCAGGGAGAAGCCCATGTGGGAGCATTTCCCCAGGGGGGCGGTAAAGAGCCGCTCTGTCTTCCCGGTCTCGTGGGGGATGACATAGAGGCTGCGCCCCCGGTCATAGTAGACGCCGTAGCCGTTGATGAGCGCGCCGTCGTACCAGTAGGTGCTGAGGATCTTCTCAGTGCCGCCCTCCTCCGACCAGCGCCAGAGGCCGCTGTGGGCGACCCGGAAATAGTAGGTCCCGTCCACGATGCTTCCCGGCGTGGCGCTGCAGCCGGCGCGGAAGTAGTCAAAGCGGAGCAAAGTGTGGATGCCCAGTCCCAGCACCAGGGAAAAGCAGGCGGCTGCGGCGGCGAAGCGGCGGAGCCGCTTCGGCCAGAGCCGGGGCTTCCGGCCGGCGGCCTCCACCAGGGCGGGGTCCACGTGGTCCAGGGCGTTCAGGATGTCTTCCGCTCTCATACGTCGTAGCCCTCCTTCCGAAGCTGCTCCCTCAGGGCTTTCCGGCTCCGGGAGAGACTGCTCTTCACCTTGCTCTCGCTGAGTCCGTAGCGCCGGGCGATATCCAGGATGGAGTCGCAGTACCAGTAGCGGCGGAGGAAGAGGTTTCGCTTCTCCGCGGGCTGAGCCTGGAGGAAGGCGGAGATGCGCTCCCCCAGGGTCTGGAGATCCAGAGCCTCCTCCGGGGTCTCTCCGCCGGGCAGGCATTGCAGCAGCTCCTCCGTCAGGGCGGCCACGGCGCCGCCGCCCCGCTTCTCCCGGTTCCGGCTCCGGCAGCGGTCCAGGGACAGGTGCCGGGTGATCCGGGCCAGGAAGGCGAAGAGGTAGCTGCGGGGCTCATGGGGCGGAATGGAATTCCAGGCGGCAAGATAGGTGTCGTTCTCGCACTCCTCAGCGTCGTGGGCGTCCGCCAGGATGCGCAGGGCAAGCCCCCGGAGCCGGGAGCCGTACTTCTCTTCGGAGAGGCGCAGCGCCTCCTCGTTCCGCTGCCAGTAGAGGGCCACGATGGCGTCGTCCTCCATGGGGGCCTCCTTTCCGCCGGGATAGTTCCCGGCCTGCGGTTTCCCTTGGGGCCGTGAGGCCCTTTCACCTGGGATAGCGATGGTTCCCCCGGCGGCGTCGCAGAATACGGGGAAATTTTACGAAATAAGCATCCACCGGCGAAGCCGGTGGTTTTGCTTATGCGGGCAAAGCCCTCTGTTCCTCGCAGACGCGTCAAACGCGTAATACGGTCTGCCAGCTGCGCAGGGACTGTTACTTGCCGCCCGTGAACGGGCCGATTTCACTCATTGTGAGCTGTTCACCCAGTTGGTCCTCTTTCAGCTGGTTCTTGATGTACTCCGCAATTCGGCTCGTATTCTTTCCTGCTGTATCCACATAGTACCCTCTGCACCAGAACTCCCGGTTTCGGTACTTGTACTTCAGCTCGCCGAATTGCTCATACAGCATTGTGCTGCTCTTGCCTTTCAGATATCCCATGAAGCTCGACACAGACAGCTTCGGCGGTATTTCAACCAGCATATGCACATGGTCGGGGCACACCTCTGCTTTCACTATCTTCACGCCTTTCCATTCGCACAACTGCCGTAATATCTTCCCTACTGCTGCTCGCTTTTCACTGTAAAATACTTTCCGGCGATATTTCGGCGCAAACACAATATGGTATTTGCAATTCCACTTCGTATGAGATAAACTATTGATGTCATTCAGGCTCATTCTGAATGTCCTCCTTTTGCTATTTTTGGTGCAGTTGGCAGACCGCATCTTCATTATAGCAAAAGGAGTTTTTATTTCTTCCTCTTCGCTTAAGCTCTTTTGAACCACTCGCCTAGCGAGTGGTTTTACCTATACAAAAAAGCAGAGCGGGCGCTCTGCTTTCTCATTCGATGACGTCCCCCAGGCGGTAAAGACGGGCGGAGAGGCGGCCATTCCCGATGTCCAGCACGGCAAAGCTGCCGCCGAAGCCGATGCTGCCGGGATTCAGGAAGGCGCACTTGCCCCGTTTATCGTGGAAGGGCCGGTGGGTGTGGCCGAAGAGAAAAAGATCCAGGTCCCGCTCCTCTGCGGCGTAGCCCGCCTGCAGGAGGGACTGCTTCACGCCGAAGCGGTGGCCGTGGCAGAGGAGGATGCGGAGCCCATCCAGGAGCAGGGTCTCTTCCTCCGGCGCAGCCGGGCGGAAGTCACAGTTGCCCGCCACCTGATGGAGGGGGATGGCGGGATAGCGGCGGCGGAGCTCCCGGGCGTCCTCCCAGCCGTCCCCCAGGTGGAAGATCCGCTGGGGGCGGACGGCCTCCACGGCCTCCTCCATGGGGCCGACTCTGCCATGGGAGTCGGAGAGCACCAGGATCCTCATTCCGCTTCCTCCGGGATGCCCTCCCGACGGCAGAAGGTCTCGTAGCTCTCCTGGAGCCACTGGCGCATCCGGGCGATGCCTTCCTCGTCCCAGGGGAAGGTCCGCTCCTGGACGTCGGCGGCCCTCTCATAGCAGAGGCGGGAGTAGACAGCGGCTTTGATCTGCCGGTTCTCGCCGTCCTGCTGGAAGCGGTAGCGGAAGTCCCGGCCCACAGGGCCCACGGAGCCGGTATAGCAGCTGGCCCGGTTGAGCCAGGTGGGAGTGATGACGGAGAATCGCTGGAGCATAGGCCCGCCTTTCCGCCGCGGTGCGCGGCACGGGGGAATTTTTCCCCAGTATAGCACAGTTTCCCCGCCGCCGCAAGCGGGGAGGGAGAGCGGTGCGGGAGGGGCGGAGGGAGAAGCGCACGAGTTTACAAATCATACTAGAATCCATTAAAAACAAGACCATTGTCTTGTTTTTATAGCGCCAACGGCGCGTTGGATTCTTAGGAGACGCACCGACGCGCAAAGCGCGGCGGTTCCCATTAAAATATCTTATTTTAATGGGAGAGTAGTATCAGAAGTTATAAGCGCCTTTGCAAATAGACCATATCTACTAACTGTATGCCGCCCTCATAGATTGGATGGTCATAATGGTCGGCAAAGAAATTTGGGACTCTGTGGGAACAGACAAAACCGCATTTTTCATAAAACGGTACCGTCAGCGGGCTTTCTCCGGTTCCAACCTGTAAAACGGAATAGCGGCCGGTATATTTGCGGACAAGGAAGTTGATTAGCGCTCTGCCGTAACCATTCCCTTGCTCCTTCGGTTCAACCGCAATGTTCTTGATTTCAAGTATTCCGTTACCTTCATCGGTTACAACACATTCAGCCTTTACATTGCCGTCCTCAAGTACATACATGGTGCCTCTTTCAAGATAGCGGTCGATCATATTCTCCTGTTCGTCTGCTAACAGCAGCAACGAAATATATTGCTTTTTGTTCTCATTCACTTCTCGGATCTTCATGCCCGTTACTCCGTCAAATCACAAGTTGTCAAACTGCTGTCTTTCAGGATAGCACACGGCAGGGATCACCGCAAGTGCTCAGCCCCGCGGGCAGGAAAAAGCGCCGGGACAGGCATTGCCTGTCCCGGCGCCGGGGATGTACGATAAGGGGACGCTTCTCATACTAGTTCTTGATAAAAAGCTTTAAAAGCTTTTTATAGCGCCGCAGGCGCGTCAAGAACTTATGAGACGGCTTTTGCGGCAGACTGCCGCAAAAGGGCGACGCTGACAGCGGCGCCTTCTTGATAAAAATCAAAGATTTTTATCAAGAAAGAGTATCAGAAGACGCCCTGCTCCATCATAGCGGTGGCGACCTTCTTGAAGCCCGCGATGTTGGCGCCGGCCACGAGATCGTAGCCCAGGCCGTACTCCTCGGCGGCCTCGGCGGAGACCTTGTGGATGTTGCTCATCATCTTTTTGAGCTGCGCATCCACTTCCTCGGCGGTCCAGACCAGGCGCTCGCTGTTCTGGGCCATCTCCAGGGCGGAGACGCCCACGCCGCCGGCGTTGACAGCCTTGGAGGGGGCCACGATGATGTGCTTCTGGGAGCGGAGGTAGTTCAGGGCATCGTTGGTGGTGGGCATGTTGGCCACCTCAATGTAGTACTTGGCGCCGGAGGCCGCGATCTTCTCAGCGGAGTCCATATGGACGTCGTTCTGCATGGCGGAGGGCATGTTCACATCCACGTCCATGGCGCCCCAGTGCTTGGCGCCGGGCACGAACTCGCAGCCGAACTCGTCGGCGTAGGGCTTGCAGTGCATGGGATCGGTGGCCCGCATCTTCAGGATGAAGTTCAGCTTCTCCTCGGTGCAGACGCCGTCGGGATCGTGGATGTAGCCGTCGGGGCCGGAGAAGTAGGTGACCTTGGCGCCCAGCTCCGTGGCCTTGCGCATGATGCCCCAGGCCACGTTGCCGTAGCCGGAAATGGCGATGCGCTTGCCCTCGATGCTGTCGTTCTCATGCTTCAGGACTTCCTGAAGGTAGTAGACCGCGCCGTAACCGGTGGCCTCGGGACGGATCAGGGAGCCGCCGTAGCTGAGGCCCTTGCCGGTGAGAACGCCATTTTCCCAGACACCTTTCAGGCGCCGGTACTGGCCATAGAGGTAGCCGATCTCGCGGCCGCCCACGCCCATGTCACCGGCGGGAACGTCCACATCGGGCCCGATGTAGCGGTAGAGGGCGGTCATGAAGCTCTGGC
>CAMBID010000014.1 GCA_945867445.1 uncultured Clostridia bacterium
ACGAGATCAGCGTGGGCGAGCTGGCCTCCCGCATGAAGAAGACCGGCGCCGAGGTCGTGAAGTGCCTTATGAAGAACGGCGTCATGGCCTCCCTCTCTCAGCTCATCGACTATGATACCGCCGCTTTCGTGGCGGAGGAGATGGGCTGCAAGGTGGAGAAGGAAGTGGTCGTCACCATCGAGGAAAAGCTCATCGACGACCACAAGGACGCCGAGGAGGACCTGGTCCCCCGGGCTCCCGTGGTGGTGGTCATGGGCCATGTGGACCACGGCAAGACCAGCCTTCTCGATACCATCCGCAATACCTCCGTCGCGGCCGGCGAGGCCGGCGGCATCACCCAGCACATCGGCGCCTATCAGGTGCAGATCAACGGCAAGCCCATCACCTTCCTGGATACGCCGGGGCATGAGGCCTTCACCTCCATGCGCGCCCGGGGCGCCATGGTTACCGACATTGCCATCCTCATGGTGGCGGCGGACGACGGCATCATGCCCCAGACCGTGGAGTCCATCAACCACGCCAAGGCCGCCGGCATCCCCATCATCGTGGCCATCAACAAGATCGACAAGGAGAACGCCAACCCCGACCGGGTCCTCCAGCAGCTCACGGAGTACGGCCTCGTGCCCGAGGAGTGGGGCGGCGAGACCATCGTCTGCAAGGTCAGCGCCAAGAAGAACATCGGCATCGACAACCTCCTGGAAAATCTCGTTGTTCTCGCCGAGGTCCTGGAGCTGAAGGCCAACCCCAACCGGGCCGGCCAGGGCACCGTCATCGAGGCCCGCCTGGACAAGGGCCGGGGCCCCGTGGCCACCCTTCTCGTGCAGAACGGCACCCTCAAGCAGGGCGACGTCATCATCGCCGGTACCGCCGTGGGCCGCGTGCGCACCATGCTGGACTACAAGGGCGGCCGCCTGACGGAGGCCGGTCCCTCCGTCCCCGTGGAGGTGGCGGGTCTTTCCGAGACCCCCACCGCCGGTTCCCCCTTCTTCGCCGTGGCCGACGAGCGCATGGCCCGGGAGCTGGTGGAGCAGCGCAAGGCCGAGGAGCGGGCCAAGGCCGCCGCGCCCGTGCAGAAGGTCTCTCTCGAAAACCTCTTCAGCCAGCTGCAGGCCGGCGAGCGCAAGGAGCTGGCCCTCATCGTCAAGGCCGACGTCCAGGGCAGCGTGGAGGCCGTGAAGGCGTCTCTCGAGAAGCTCTCCAACGACGAGGTCAACGTCCGGGTCATCCACGGCGCCGTGGGCGCCATCAACGAATCCGACGTCATGCTGGCCGCGTCCTCCAACGCCATCATCGTGGGCTTCAACGTCCGGCCCGACGCCACCGCCCGGGACAGCGCCCAGCGCCAAAACGTGGATGTCCGGCTCTACCGCGTCATCTACGACGCCATCGACGAGATCGAGGCCGCCATGAAGGGTATGCTGGCGCCCAAGTACCACGAGGTGGTCCTGGGCCACGCCGAGGTCCGGGAGACCTACAAGGTCTCCTCCGTGGGCACCGTGGCCGGCTGCTACGTCCAGGACGGCGTGATCCGCCGGGACTGCTCCGTCCGCGTGGTGCGGGATGGCATCGTGATTCACGAGGGCGTGCTGGGCTCCCTGCAGCGCTTCAAGGACGCCGTCAAGGAGGTCAGGGAGCGCTTCGAGTGCGGCCTTACCGTGGAGAAGTTCAACGACCTGAAGCTGGGCGACATCATCGAGGCCTACACCATGGAGGAGGTGCCTCGCTGAGCGCGCCGCGCCCCTGCCGAAGGACCCCATCCGCTGAAATAACCGTTCCCGGGGCGGCGGCACAGCCGCCGCCCCTGCCCGTTTGATTCCCCAAAGGAGGTTAGCCTTATGGCATCCAACCGTATTTCCCGCATCAATGAGGAGATCCAGCGCCAGCTCAGCGCGGACATCCGCCGCCTGAAGGACCCCCGGGTCAGCGGCAGCGGCATGGTCTCCGTCACCCGGGTGGACACCACCGGGGATCTCCGCTACGCAAAAATTTACGTCAGCGTCCTGGACAAGTCCCAGGAGAAGGACGTGCTGAAGGGCCTGAAGTCCGCCGGCGGCTTCCTCCGGCGGGAGCTGGGCGGCGCCCTGGGCCTGCGCTACACCCCGGAGCTCCTCTTCGAGGCCGACGACTCCATCGCCTACGGCGCCCACATCCTGGAGGTCATGCAGGACGTGGAGCGCGCCGACGCCCAGCGCCGGGCCGACCATCCCGAGAGCGCCGGGAGCGCCGGGGAAACGGAGGACTAAAAGGATGCATGAGCTGGAAGCCGCCCGCCGTCTCCGGCGGATGGAGAACGTCCTGATCCTCACCCACGTCCGGCCAGACGGGGACACCGTGGGCTGTGCCGCGGCCCTGTGCCTTGCCCTGCGGAAGCTGGGCAAGACCGCCTACCTCCTGCCCAATCCCGGCGTTACCGAGAATACTGCGCCCTTCGTGACACCCTATGAGGCGCCGGTGGACTTTCAGCCGGAGTATGTGGTCAGCGTGGACATCGCCGCGCTGCAGCTGCTGCCGGAGAACGCGAAAATGTATGCCGGACAGATCGAGCTGGCCATCGACCACCACCCGTCCTTTGAGGGCTTCGGTCAGCAGAACATCGTCCGGCCGGAGGCCGCCGCCTGCGGCGAGCTGGTCTACGATATTATCCGGCATCTGACCGCCATGGACGCGGAGATCGCCCTGCCCCTCTACGTGGCCGTCTCCACGGACACCGGCGGCTTTCAGTTCGCCAACACCACGGCCTACACCCACATCGTGGCGGCGGCGCTGATGGAGACGGGCATCGACTATCAGAGCGCCAACAAGCGCTTTTTCCGCACCAAGACCCGCAAGCGCCTGGCCCTGGAGGCGGATATGCTGACCCACATCGAGTATTTTGACCGCGACCGCGTGGCATTCCTCTCTGTGCCTCTTTCTCTGATGGCCCGCCTGCAGGCCACGGAGAGCGACGCCGAGGAGCTGAGCTCCCTGGGGGCCCAGATCCAGGGCGTGGACTGCGCCGTGACCTTCCGGGAGCTGGGAGAGGGCGAATGGAAGCTCTCCGTCCGCACCGGCGACCGGGTCAACGCCACGGAGGTCTGCCGGATGATGGGCGGCGGCGGCCACGCCCGGGCGGCGGGCTGCACCGTGCGGGCCGGCCTCCCCGAGGTCAAGCGCCAGTGCCTCGCCGCCATTGCCGCCAACGTCCCGGATTTTGAGGGCTGACGCCCTGAGAAAGGAGCCCCGCCATGCCTGACGGCATCCTCATCGTCGATAAACCCGCCGGCTGGACCAGCATGGACGTCTGCGCGAAAATCCGCGGCATCCTGCGGGAGAAGCGGGTGGGCCACGCCGGGACCCTGGATCCCATGGCTACCGGCGTGCTGCCGGTCTTTGTGGGCCGGGCCACGAAGGCGGTCCCCTTTGCCGAGAGCGGCGGGAAGGAGTACCTGGCCGCTCTGCGGTTGGGCTTGGTCACGGATACCCAGGACATTACCGGCGAGACCCTGGAGAAGAACGACCCCTCCGCCGTGACGGAGGAGCAGATCCGGGCCGTTCTCCCCTGCTTCACCGGGGAGATCGCCCAGCTTCCCCCCATGTATTCCGCCGTGAAGGTGAACGGCCAGCGGCTCTATGCCCTGGCTCGGAAGGGACAGAACGTGGAGCGGAAGCCCCGGAACATCACCGTTTTTGAGCTGGAACTGACGGGCAGGAGCCCTGAGGGGGACTTCCTGCTCCGCTGCCGCTGCTCCAAGGGCACCTACCTCCGGACGCTTTGCCACGATATCGGCCAGGCTCTCGGCTGCGGCGGCGCCATGGCCGCCCTCCGCCGCACCATGGCGGCGGGCTACCTTCTGACGGAAGCCGTGACATTGGAGGACGTTCAGACGCGGGGCGCGGAGCTCCTTCGGCCCCTGGACACCCTTTTCGCCCGGTATTCCGCCTATCGCCTCCCCTCGGAGGGGAAGGAGCGCCGGGTGCGCTGCGGCAATCCCGTCACCGCTCCGGGCCTGCCGGACGGCGTCTACCGGGTCTACAGTCCCGGCGGGGACTTCCTCTGCCTCTCCCGCGCGTCGGGGGAGACTCTCACCGCCATTAAAAATTTCTTCGGGGGCTGACCCCGGTCATCCCAAAGGAGGGACTTGTCCCCATGCAAGAACGTGTCATCGCCCTGGGCTTCTTCGACGGCGTCCACCGGGGTCACGGGGCCTTGCTGCGCCGGGCCGCGGAGGAGGCCCGGCGGCGGGGCTGCACCCCGGCTGTCTTCACCTTTGACCGCCCGCCCAAAGAGGTCATCACCGGCATCCCCTGCCCCCTCATCAACTCCCCGGAGGATCGCTCCGACCTGGTAAAGCGGCTCTACGGCATCGACGAGATGCTGATGGTGCCCTTTGACGACGAGATGCGCACCACCCCCTGGGATCGTTTCGTGACGGACATCCTGGTGGGCCGCTACGGCGCCGTCCATCTGGTGGCGGGCCACGACCATCACTTCGGCTATAAAAACCAGGGCTCTCCGGAGCTGCTGCGGGAAAAGTGCGCGGAACTGGGCCTGGGCTGCGACATTATCCCCGCCGTCACCCTGGACGGCGTCACCGTCAGCTCCACCCACATCCGGAAGCTCCTGGAGGAGGGCGGCGTGGAGACCGCCCGGGCCTTCCTGGGCCACCCCCATGTTCTCACCCAGACCGTGGGCCACGGACGCCGCCTGGGCCGCACCATCGGCGTCCCCACGGCAAACCTGGTGGCCCCGCCCCATGTGCTCCTGCCCAAGCGCGGCGTCTACGCGGCCAAAGTCACCCTGCCGGACGGCCGGGCCTTCGGCGGCGTCACCAACGTGGGAATCCGCCCCACGGTGAATCACGGCCAGGATGTCACCGTTGAGCCCTGGATCCTGGACTTTGACGGCGACCTCTACGGCCAGAAACTCCGGGTGGAGTTCTTCCGCCGCCTGCGGGATGAGCGGAAGTTCGACTCCCTGGAGGCCCTCCGCACCCAGATCCAGTGCGACGCGGTCCGGACCAGAGAAGCCTATCCCGAGATGGGCTTATAACGGGGGAAACCCTCGGCGGAGGTCAGCGGGAGACCCGTAAGACAGGATACAAAAGGCGTGACGAAAGCGGTCACGCCTTTTGCCGTAATACTACTCTCCCATCAGAGCGCACATGCGAGGGTCACCCCGTACAGAAGCGCGCCCTTGCATCCGTTCGGCAAACGGGAAGTTGTCAGCTAATATGTGCTTCTATTTTTATTCCGTACTGTCCTATCTGGTTTTGAACCGTATTCAAAAATTTTTCGCAGTTCTCTGTTATATCATACTTGAAATGTATTTCTATGATCGCCATTACGATTTCCTCTTTTGGATACTGCTCCTCGTATTGCCTGGTATCCAAATAAGATATATATGCGTTAATTTTCTCTTGCAAAAGAATTAGGTGGTCATATTCACTTAGCGTATCATTCCCGTTCCATGCAAAGTGGTCAGTTAATAGTAAGCATATTGCTTTTCTATCTTCATCTATCGCCATGCCATCAATGACATTCGGATTGTCTATTGCCATTTTCCTTTCCTCCTCACAAAATCCCGATTTGCGGGGTGATCCGCTTCCACGCTATCACATCACAGGGAAAAAAGCAAGAAAAGCCGCAGCAGAGCAAACTGCTGCGGCTGTTGCTGTCTTAGCACCATCCGCATTTTCCGCTGCGGGTGTTTTTCGCTTATACTAGTTCTTGATAAAAAGCTTTCAAAGCTTTTTATAGCGCCGCAGGCGCGTCAAGAACTTATGAGACGGCTTTTGCGGCAGACTGCCGCAAAAGGGCGACGCTGACAGCGGCGCCTTCTTGATAAAAATCAAAGATTTTTATCAAGAAAGAGTATTACAGCAGCCCCGCCACGCCCGCCGTGAGAAGGGTGATGATGCCCCCGGCGATGACCACCCCCGCCGTGATGGCCGGGAAGGCGTTCCGCAGCCGGATATCCAGAAGGGCGGCCACTAGCGCCCCCGTCCAGGCCCCGGTCCCCGGCAGGGGGATGGCCACGAGAAGGATGAGCCCCGGCAGCCGGTATTTCCGGACCAGACGGCCCTTCAGGTGCGCCCGCCGCTCCAGCCAGTCGATTCTGGGCCCGAAGAAGGCGGTCTTGCGCAGCCAGCGGAAGACGCGCCGCACCAGCAGCATTATGAAGGGCACCGGCACCAGGTTCCCCAAAATCGCCGCGGCACAGGCCGTCAGCGGCGGCAGTCCTGCCGCCGCGCCCAGGGGGATGGCCCCCCGCAGCTCCAGAATGGGCGTCATACCCACGAGAAATGTCATCCAAAGGGCCGGCAGCCCGCCTGTTCCCAGCATCCTGGTCCTCCTTCAACGCGCCCTGCGGGGCAAAGGGAATCCAGCAGCCCCCGGAAACACTGCCTTCCGGGGGCTGCGCAGTATCTGCTGTCTAGTTTACTCCAGATTGAGGCGCTTTTTCAAGAGCATTGTGGTAATGACATAGTAAACCGCGCCAAACACCGCCGTGGAGACGATCATGGTCAGCATCACGGAGTGCATGGCCAGGACGCCGTCGCTGGGCAGGGCAACCACGAGGATGTCATAATTGGTGCCCACCAGGATGCCGCCGCTGAGGAGCTGCATCACGAACTGGAGTCCCAGGAAGCTCAGCACAGAGTAGAGGACCTTGTGGTTTGCAAAGCTGTGGCCGATGGCCATGGCGGCGTAGAACTCCAGGCAGAGGACGCAGCAGCCCACAAAGATCAGGGCCAGCAGTTCAAAGAGGAAGGCGGTGCCGTTGAAGGCGTAGTAGGCCGTGAGGTGGCGGAAGATCTCCGCGAAGCCCCGGCGGATCTCCAACCAGAAGCCCTGCTGGGCCACCAGGATGAAGCCGGCTGCCACCACGGCAAGGCCCGTGGCGATGAACCATACGGCGCTGACGATGAGCTTGCTCCAGATCTGCTGGTGGACGGAGGCGGGCAGGGTGAACATGATGTAGCCCTCATCCCCCAGAAGGTTGGTGCGGAAACGGTTGATCATCAGCACCAGGCTCATCACGCACACGCCTACAATGGCGATGACGAAGGCGGTGGTGAAGAGGCCGCCCAGCAGATTCAGGAACCGGGCGCTGCTTTCCAGCAGCACGCCCACGGAGAAGCGGGCGGCGATGGCCGCGATCAGCAGCAGGCCGAACAGGGGGCCCATGACGCGGCCCGTGGCACGGAACTCGTGCTTCATCAGTTTCCTCAGCATTTGAACACCTCCCGGAAGAGCTGGTCCACGCTCATGCCCTTCTCCTCCCGGATCTGGTCCACGGAGGTACGCAGCATGATGTGTCCCTGATGGATGAAGAGAACGTCGTCCAGCACCTTTTCCACATCCGCGATGAGGTGGGTGGAAAGAATGACGCTGGCCTCAGGGTTATAGTTCCCGATGATAGTCTGCAAAATGTAGTCTCTCGTGGCGGGGTCCACCCCACCGATGGGCTCATCCAGCAGGTAGAGCCTGGCCGCCCGGCTCATGACCAGGATGAGCTGCACCTTCTCCCTCGTGCCCTTGCTGAGCTGCTTCATCCGCCGCTTCTCCGGGATCTCCAGCCGGGAGAGCATCTCCCGGGCCGCGTCCTCCCGGAAGTCCGGATAGAAGTCCCGGTAGAAGTCCAGCAGCTGGCCCGCCGTCATCCACTGGGGCAGGCAGTTCCGGTCCGGCAGGTAGGAGACCAGGCTGTGGCTCCGTTTGCCGGGGGCCTCCCCGTCGATGAGCACCTGACCGGACGTGGGGGTCAGCAACCCGTTTACCAGCTTGATGAGAGTGGTCTTACCGCTGCCGTTGGGGCCCAGCAGGCCCACGATGCGGCCCGGTTCCACTGCGAAGCTTACGTCCGTCAGCGCGTCCACGCTGCCGAAGCGCTTGCTCAGGTCCTTGCATTCCAAAATCGCCATTTCCTTACTCCTCCTTCTCCAGCTCCTGACGCAGGATGTCCAGAAGCTCCTCACTTTCAAAGCCCAGCTCCCGCATGTCCTGGAGGAAGGCCCCGATCCGGCCCTCCGCCAGCCGCCGCTTCAGCGAATTCACCAGCTTGACGTCATCGGTCACATAGCGTCCCGTGGTCCGGGCGCTGTATAAAAGCCCCTCCCGTTCCAGTTCGCTGAGGGCCCGCTGCATGGTGTTGGGGTTGACCCCCGCCTCCGCCGCCAGATCCCGGACAGAGGGCAGCCGCTCCCCGGTCGGGAAGATGCCTGCCACGATGCGGATCTGGATGCCGCGGATCAACTGGGCGTAGATGGGTGCGTCATTGGAAAACTGCCACTGCATTTCCGCCACCTCCACGTTGTCGTGCTTGTATTACTGTATTACTGTCCTAAGCAATTAATACAATAACACACTTTTTCCAAATGTCAAGAGGAAAATGAAAAAAATTTTGCCTCGGCCCGGGGGCGAAAAGCCCCCGGCGGGAACTCCCGCCGGGGGATGGATCATTCCGTTGTCTCGCCCAGCGCCTTGGTGTGGAGCCGCAGCAGCTCCGTGAGCCACAGCGCGCCCCCCAGGAAGAAGAGGCGGGAGGCAAGGCTTCCGTCCGCCGCCGCGCCCAGGCACAGCGCCGTCCCCAGGGCGGCCGCCGGCAGAAAGCGCCGGCTCCGGCCCGCGGCGAAGGCGAAGCCTGCCGCGAAGTAGAGCCCCAGGCACAGCACCGTCAGCCCAACGAGAGGCAGGTAGTAGGCCTGGAGGGAGGGGTTCATGGAGAGGGCCCGGTACTGCAGCACCAGCCGCACCACGAGCGCCGCCACGGCCCCCAGCAGCAGCACGGCGTTGGGCTCCGCCCGCCGCCCGTCCCGGGGAGAGGGGGTCAGTACGCAAAAAAGGCAGACGGCGGAGAGCACCGTCAGCGCCCCGGAGATCATGGAGCCCCGGGCCAGGGACAACGCCAAGGAGCTCACAAAGCCCGCCGCCTCCGGAGACCGGGCGTTCATCAGCTCAAAAGCGCCGGAGAGCAGCCAGAGGAGCCCCGCCGCCATGGGGAGGAAACTCTTGCCCACCGGGAAGGAGCGGCTCAGGGGCAGCGCCTCCGTAACGTTGCCGGGAGCGCCCCGGCTCAGCGCCAGGAAGAGGAGGGCCAGGCCGGTGAGCAGCACCGGCAGCGCGATGCCCCAGGGGCTGCCGGGGACGACCAGGCCGGTATCCGCCTCAAAGCCGTATCTCAGCTGCATCCAGCGCAGCAGGAAGGCGCCGCAGCCGCCCGCCAGGGCCAGCCAGGGCCAGAATGAAAACTTTTTCATGCGCAATGCCCTCCGAAAATGTCATAATATAAAAGCATACCACGTTTTGCCTCCGTTGTCCACGGCGGGAAGAGCTCTCCGCGGAAAAAAGTGCCGCCCCTCGCCGCGGCGGGCATGCCGTTGAAGCTCGGCAGATTCTGTGCTGCCACGGCGGAGGATGCGGCGGGAACGGGTTCCGCTTGACATCCGTGGGAGAGCCGCTAAAATAATGTCTGCGGAAGAAACCGCAAAGCGGTTTCTTCCGCAGACATTATTTTCATGGGAGAGTAGTATCAAAACGCCGGACCCCCCCCTTCCGGGTGGTGTGGTCATACTAGTTCTTGATAAAAAGCTTTCAAAGCTTTTTATAGCGCCGCAGGCGC
>CAMBID010000015.1 GCA_945867445.1 uncultured Clostridia bacterium
TTGATGGCGTCCATCATCTTGCCCAGGTTGACGAACTCATAGCCGATGATCTCGTCGTCCTTGTTCAGGGCGATGCGGGTGCAGTAGCCCTCGGCCATCTCCAGGTAGCGGGGGCCCTTCTCCTTGGTGGCGAACATGGTGCCCACCTGGCTCCGCAGGCCCTTGCCCAGGTCCTCCAGGGACGCGCCGATGGGCAGCCCCCCCTCGGAGAAGGCGGTCTGGGTTCGGCCGTAGACGATCTGCAGGAAGAGCTCCCGCATGGCGGTATTGATGGCGTCGCACACAAGGTCCGTATTCAGCGCCTCCAGAATGGTCTTGCCGATGAGGATCTCGCTGGCCATAGCGGCGGAGTGGGTCATGCCGGAGCAGCCGATGGTCTCCACCAGCGCCTCCTCAATGACGCCGTTTTTCACGTTCAGGGTCAGCTTGCAGGCGCCCTGCTGGGGAGCGCACCAGCCGATGCCATGCGTCAAGCCGGAGATATCGCCGATCTCCTTGGCCTGCACCCACTTCCCCTCCTCGGGGATGGGGGCGGGGCCATGGTACGCGCCCTTGGCCACGGGACACATGTGCTGGACTTCAGCAGAATAGATCATCGTCAATCGATCCTTTCCTTCGTATTTTCGCGGGCGGGCGGGAAAAGCCGCTTTCCCAGTGTTTTCGGAACAATTATATCGGTAAACGATTACCCTGTCAAGCGCAGGCGGCGCGGAAATTCCCGCCTTCCGTTGCAAAACCTGCCGCCGGGTGCTAGGATAAGAAAGGAAACGGTTTGTGCCGCCGGACATCCCTGGCGGCGGAAGGGAGCGCAGCCATGCTGGATTGCAAAATCATGAACGCCCAGGTGATCGACGGCAGCGGGAAGCCAGCCTTCCGGGCGGACGTGGGATTGCGGGAAGGAAGGATCGCCGCCCTGGGCGACCTCCGGGAGACCCGGGCCGGGGAGGTTATCGATGCCCGGGGCCGCTGCCTGACGCCGGGCTTTCTGGACATCCACCGCCACGCGGACCTGGCCCTGCTGGGGGGCGGCTTCGGGAACGGGGAGCTCCGCCAGGGCCTCACCGCCATCGTCAACGGCAACTGCGGCCTCTCCGCCGCGCCGCTGGACGGGCCCTTCCGGGAGGAGGTGCGGCGCTATCTCGCCCCCATCACCGGGGACGCCGGAGAGCAGTCCTTCCCCTGCCTCGGGGACTACCTCCGCCGCTGCGGCGAACGCCCCCTGCCCCTCCACGCCGGGGAGCTCATCGGCATGGGCACCCTCCGGGCGGGCGTCGCGGGCTTCCGCCCCGGCCCTCTCACGGCGGAGGAAGCCGCCGCCATCCGGGCCTCCCTGGAGCGGGCGCTCTCGGACGGAGCTCTGGGCGTCTCCCTGGGCCTTGGCTACGCGCCGGAGAGCTATGAATCCACGGAGGAGCTCATCGCCCTCCTGGCCCCCCTGCGGCGAAGCGGCGTCGTGATCTCCGTCCACATGCGTCAGGAGGGGGACGGCGTGGAGGCCGCCCTCTCTGAGATGCTGACGGTGGCCCGGGCGTTGGAGACCCCGGTGGAGATCAGCCACCTGAAGGCCATCGGCCGCCGGAACTGGCGGCGCTCGGTGCCCCGGATGCTGCGCTCCCTCGCGGACGCCCGGGCGGAGGGGCTGGACATCTCCTGCGATGTCTACCCCTATGCGGCGGGCTCCACCCAGCTGATCCACGTCCTGCCGCCGGAGAGCCACGCCGGAGGCCTGGAAGCCCTCACCGCCCGGCTCCGGGACGAGGCTCAGCGTGCCGCCATCCGGAAGCGCATGGAGACCGGCTCGGACTTTGAGAACATCACCCTCCTTGTGGGCTTTGAGAATGTTCGCCCCACGGGGCTCAGAACGCCGGAGTACGCCCCTTATGAGGGCGTGTCCCTCTCGGAGATCGCCCATGACCGGAGGCAGGACCCCTTCGACGCCCTCTTCGACCTTCTGACCGCCGAGGACGGCACGCCGGGGATGATCGACACCATCGCCTCGGAGGATGACATCGCGGAGATTTTGAAGGCCCCCTTCTCCTGCGTCATCTCGGACGCCACCTACCCCGGTACGGGGCTCCTCCACCCCCGGGTCACGGGGATGACCGCCCAGCTCCTGACGCATTTCGTCCGGGAGCGCCGGGACCTTACCCTGGAGGAGGCCGTGAACCGCCTGACGCTCCGTCCGGCGGAGCGCTACGGCCTTGCCGCCAAGGGGCGGATCGCGCTTGGCGCAGACGCCGATCTCTGCCTTTTCGATCCGGAGCGCTTCCACGCCGCGGGCAGCTACGCCCAGCCCCGCCGGGCAGCGGAAGGCATGGACTGGGTTTTCGTCTCCGGCCACGCCGCCATCCGGGAGGGAGCGCTGACCGGGGAGGCCCGGGGCGCCGTCCTCCGCCGCTGAGAGGCGGCGCGGCGGAGAAAGCCCCATCCTCTGCCAGGACGCCGCCGGAGTTCCCGGAAAGCCGCCGGGATCGGCGGCCTTTCCCGTTTCCTCCGGAGTTCCCGGCTGCTTTCCCGCGGGGATCCCTCCGTTTTGCCGAAAAATTTGCCGTTTTGTCGTATACTTTCCCCCGGGGAAATGCTATACTGTTTTATTATGCCATTGCCCCCGCAGGCTCTTGCCGGGGGGTGGGAAAGAGAGAGATCGCCCTTGAAGAAGATTTCCCTGCGCAGGTCTCCCCAACCGGAGGAGGCCCCCCAGCGCATCCCCTGGCCGGACTATGCCCCCACGGCGGAGACCGGCCTCAGCTCCGCCCAGGCCGCGGAGCTGCTCTCCGGCGGCTGGGGCAACGAGGCCGTGGCCTCCCCCACCAAGTCGGACCGGCAGATCGTCCGGGAGAACGTCTTCACCTACTTCAACCTGATTTTCCTCATCCTGGCCGTCTGCCTTTTGATCGTCGGGGACTGGAAGGACATGAGCTTCCTGCTCATCGTGGCCGCCAACACCGGCATCGGCATTGCCCAGCAGATCAAGTCCAAGCGCACCATCGAAAAGCTCACCCTCCTCTCCGAGGCCAAGGTCCCCACTGTCCGGGACGGGAAGCTGACGGAGGTCCACAGCCATGAGCTGGTCCGGGGGGACGTCATCGAGCTCTCCCCCGGCAGCCAGATCCCGGCGGACGCGGAGGTCCTCTCCGGCCAGATCCAAGCCAACGAGGGCCTCATCACCGGCGAGGCGGACGCCATCCCCAAGGACCCGGGAGACGCTCTGCTCTCCGGCAGCTTCGTGATCTCCGGCCGCTGTCGCTGCCGGCTCACGAAAGTGGGCGCGGAGTCCTACGCCGCGAAGCTCACCCTGGCCGCCAAGCGCCAGGGCGGCGCCGCCCGGTCCGAGATGATGCGCTCCCTCAACGCCCTGATCCGCTTCATCGGCATCGCCCTGATCCCCATTGGCATCGCCCTCTTCTATAACCAGTATGTGATCCAGGGCCTGGGTTTCCGGCAGTCCATGGTGTCCATGGTGGCGGCCCTCATCGGCATGATCCCGGAGGGCCTCTTTCTCCTGACAAGCGTGGCTCTGGCCCTCTCGGTCGTGCGCCTGGCCCGGAACAAGACCCTCATCCACGAGATGAACGCCGTGGAGACGCTCGCCCGGGTGGACGTCCTCTGCGTGGACAAGACCGGCACCGTCACCCTGCCGGAGATGGAGCTCCGGGAGGTTCTGCCTCTGGACGAGGCGAGCTTTTCCGGGCAGCAGATCGAGGAGACCCTGGGGGCCTTCTACCGCGCCATGGAGGCCGACAACGATACCGCCAGGGCCATTCAGAAGCGCTACCCCAGCGGGCCCTACCGCACGGTGCGCAAGACCGTGCCCTTCCGCTCCGCCACGAAATGGAGCGCCGTGGACTTTGGCGCCGACGGCTGCTTTGCCATCGGCGCGCCGGAGTACATCCTGGGGGCCGATGGGAAACCCCTGGAGGAAACGCTCCGCGGCTTCGCCGCCCAGGGCTGCCGGGTCCTGCTTCTTGCCCAGTGCGACGGGGCGGAGGAGGGGCGTCTTCTCGGCGTGGTCATCCCCCTGGCCCTGCTGGTGCTGGAAAACCCCGTCCGCCCCAGCGCCCCCAAGACCTTTGACTACTTCCGGACCCAGGGCGTTACGGTGAAGGTCATCTCCGGCGACAACCCCGTAACGGTCTCCGCCGTGGCCCGGCAGGCGGGCATTGAGGGGGCGGAGAACTGGATCGACGCCCGGGAGCTGGAGACCGACCAGGATATCGCCCGGGCCGTCCGGCATTACACCGTCTTCGGCCGGGTGGTGCCGGAGCAGAAGCGGAAGATCGTCCGGGCCCTGCAGAGCGCCGGCCACACTGTGGCCATGACCGGCGACGGCGTCAACGATGTGCTGGCCCTGAAGGACGCCGACTGCGGCATCGCCATGGCCTCCGGCGCGGAGGCCGCCTGCCAGGCGGCCCAGCTGGTGCTGCTGAACAGCGACTTTGCTGCGCTGCCGAAGGTGGTGGCGGAGGGCCGCCGGGTCATCAACAACATCCAGCGGGCCTCGGCCCTTTACCTCGTAAAGAACATCCTCTCCTTCTTCTTGGCCATCATCACCCTCTTCGCGGACTTCCCCTATCCCTTCGTCCCCATCCAGCTGACGCTGCTCTCCGCCCTTACCATCGGCGTGCCCTCCTTCTTCCTGGCCCTGGAGCCCAACCACGACCTGGTGCAGGGGAAATTCCTGCACAACGTCTTCCGCCGCTCCTTCCCCGGGGGGCTGGCCGCCATTCTCGTCCTCCTCTTCGCGGAGCTCTTTGTCTATGCCCTGGACCTTCCAGTGGCGGAGCTCTCCACCATCTGCGTGGTGGTGATGGCCGTCAACGGCCTCACCGTCCTCTGCTACGCCTCCCGGCCCGTAAACCTGCCCCGGCTCGTGATGATCGCCGGGATGGCGCTGGGCCTCGCGGCGGCCATGATTGCCTGGGGGCCGGTCTTCTCCCTCACCGGGTTGAATCTCATCGGCTGGCTGGTCCTCATCGTGCTGACGGCCCTGGTGGTCCCGGTACAGATGGGCCTTGAGAAGCTCTTCGACCGGGCCAGCGCATATCTCACCGCCCACCGGAAGAGGACGGCCCGGCGCGCCGCCCGCCGCCGGACCTTCCAGGAGGAAGAATGAATCCCCAAATCCCAAAGATCCTCCGCAACATGCGGAGGATCGTAAGAAAGGAATCTCATTTTTCACAGAGACGGCATGGCTTCGGTCATGCTGTTTCCTGTTTTATCCTAGAATCAGGGAGAACGGATCACCACGCCCGCAGAGCGGGCCCTGAATGGCAGAGGTCCTTCCCGGGCCGCGAAAAAGGCAGTCCCCGCCATTGGCGGGGACTGCCCTCATTTCGCGCTCTTACTTACTTATAGTAATCCGTCCCGTCCTCGATGACAATCGGTAATCCGTTGTGATAGAGGGGCATGGTCTGGAACTTGAACCGGCTGGCGGCGTGCCTGCGGTCGATCTGCGCACGGATCTCCGGATCCGCCACGCCCTTGCGGATGTACTCGTTGACGGCGTGGTAGGAAAAACCCAGGTTGTCCTCGTCGGTGAGGCCGGTAAGACCGTCGGAGGGGGGCTTGAGGAGGAACTTCTCCGGCAGGCCCAGCTCCCGGCCCAGGGCAATGACCTCCTCCGTGGTGTACATGCCAAGAGGCGAGAAGGCCCCGGCGCTGTCGCCGTAGATGGTGCAGTAGCCCACCCAGTCCTCCGAGAGGTTGGAGGTATTCAGCACAATGCCGCCCTCCACGCTCTGCGCCACGGCGTAAAGGGCCGCCATACGCATGCGGGAGGGGAGATTGACCCTGGTCTGGCGGCTGGGGGTGAGCCCTGCCCGCTCCATTTCCTCCAGAATGCCGGAAGTACCGCCGTGGATGTTGAAGGTGATGTGGTGCAGGCCCAGCACGTCCACGAGGCCGTTGGAGTAGTCGATATCCGGCTGGACGCCGTCCGGCATCAGCACGCCCAGGACGTTCTCCCGGCCGTAGGCCCGGATGCAGAGGGCCGCCGTGACGCTGGAGTCCTTGCCGCCGGAGATGCCGACGACGGCGGTCTTGCCGCCGCAGGCAGCCATCTGGGCACGCATCCAGTCAATGAGGCCGGGCAGCTGCTCTTTGGCGTTGAATTCCATAGTTCCACGCTCCTTTTCCCCTGATGCTGATTTCAAATAAAATGCTTTCCTTGCCATCCCGCGCGCTTCACAGGCTGGTGACGCACGTGCCGTGTGTCACGCCGTCTCATAAAAACCGGACGCGCTTCGCGCGGTCAAACGCCTGGAAAGCGTCTGACCGCGCGAAGAAACCGCAACGCGGTTTCTCCCGCAGACATTATTGTAACGGCAGGGACGGAAAAATGCAATCCCCGAAAGAAGGGGAGAAATGGCAGCCTGCCGGTACGTTTGCCGGGACAGGGGAAAGCCCCCCGCCGAAAAGCGGGAGCGCTCCCTCAGGCAGCCCTCCGGAGGGGCATTCTCCTTACCGGCAGAGGAAGGCGCACCAGCCTTCCTCCCGGAGGGTCTCCCCGATGGTGAGGCCAGCGGCGGTGAGGGCTTGGGCCACCTCCTCGGCCCGGGTGTCAATGATGCCGGAGCAGAGGAAGCGCCCGCCCGGGGCCAGCAATCCCCGGACCCGGGGAGCGAGGGCGAGAATCACATCGGAGACGATGTTGGCCAGCACCAGGTCATAGTCCCCGCCCATCTCTTTCACCAGAGCCCCGTCCGTGAGAAGGTCCCCGCAGCGGACGATGCAGCGGTCGGGACTGACGCCGTTGCGGGCAAGGTTCTCCGCCACTACGGCGGGGCAGTCGGGCTCCCGGTCGCAGGCGAAGGCCCGTTCCGCCCCCAGCTTGAGAGCGGCGATGGCCAGGATGCCGCTGCCGCAGCCGAGATCCGCCACGCGCTCGCCGCCCTGGATGAGCCCCTCGATGGCGGCAAGGCAGAGCTTGGTGGTGACGTGGGTGCCGGAGCCGAAGGTCCGGCCCGGGTCCAGAAAGAGCTTCACCCGTCCCTCCGCCTCGGCGTCCTCCCAGGCCGGGACCACCAGCAGCCGCTCCCCGATGGGCGTCGGCTGCCAGAAAGCCTTCCAGGCGTCCATCCAGTCGTCGTCCTTCGTCTCGTCCAGGGTCATGAGCAGGGTGCCGCAGCCGGGATGCTCCCGCCGGAAGTCCGAGAGGGCGATGCGGGCGGCCCCCAGCTGGGCAAAGCCGGTTTCGTCAGCACCGAGGTAGAAGGTCACCCGGGCGGGCTCGTCCCCGGTAGGAGGCGGAGCGGCGGGGTTTCCCAGTGTTTGCTCCTCGTACCGGTCCTCGATCAGCAGGCTCTCGATGTCCCGCCCGGAGAGAAAGGCGGTGAGGGAGTCCAGTCCCCGGTGGTTGGTCTCGATGTGTACGGCCAGGTAATCCATAGGCAAGCTCCCTTCCGCCGCGGCCCGCGGCGCGGTGGTGATGCGAAAACCGGATCAAAAGCTTTCCAGGCGTTTGACCGCGCGAAGCGCGTCCGGTTTTGATAAGACGGGCGCGCATCCCGCACGCCGCCAGTGCGCGGAGCGCACGGGATCTCAAGGGAAAGGGGTTCCTTTGAAATCCGTATGATACTAGTTCTTGATAAAAAGCTTTCAAAGCTTTTGATAGCGCCGCAGGCGCGTCAAGAACTTATGAGACGGCTTTTGCGGCAGACTGCCGCAAAAGGGCGACGCTGACAGCGGCGCTTTCTTGATAAAAATCAAAGATTTTTATCAAGAAAGAGTATGAAATCTTTCCGGAAAGAAAATGCCAGGCCGGCGCAAGGCCGGTCCGGCGCAGCGGGGATATGGGGATGTCAGCGCTCCGTGCCCATAAAGAAGAGCCCCAGAGTGCCGCATCCGGTGTGGGAGCCGATGACCGGCCCGATGTAGTCCGCCCGGACGTCCGTGATGCCGAAGCGCTCGGAAAGCAGGCCCTTGACGTAGTCCACACTGTCCTGGCAGTCCGCGTGGCAGATGAAAACAGGCTCCCGGATGGGGCGGATGGCCAGCTTATCCATGGTATTGACCAGCTCCGTGAGAGCGGCCTTCATGCCCCGGGCCTTGCCGCGAGGGATGAGCTTCCCTTCGGGGCTGGTATGCATCACGGGCTTGATGCTGAGCATGGTGCCGAAGAGCGCCGTGGCGGCGCTGACCCGGCCGCCCCGCTTCAGGTGGTTCAGGTCATCCACCGTGAACCAGTGGCACTGGTGGGGCAGGGTTTGGCGGACGTAGTCGGCCAACTCCTCGAGGGTCTTGCCTTTCTTCTTCTCCTGGGCGGTATACCAGAGGAGCATGCCCTGGCCCCGGGAGGCGGAGAGGGAATCAATGACGATGATCCTGGCCTCCGGGAACTCCGGCCGCAGGTCATTCGCTGCGATGCAGGCGGACTGGTACGTCGTGGACAGGGCGGAGGAAAAGCTGACGCAGAGGATATCCTTCCCGGACGCCAGGATGGGACGCATGGCGTCGTAAAACTCCCCCACGCTGACGGCGGAGGTGGAGCAGTCCGCCCCCTCCCGGATCTTCTGGAAGAAGGCCTGGTTGGTCATCTCCGGGTGGAAGACGTCGTTTTTGTAGCTCACCCCGTCCACGGTATAGGTCAGGGGCAGAATGGTGAGCCCCAGCTCCGTGATCTCCTCTGCCGTGAGATCGCAGCAGCTGTCCGACATGATAACATAGTCCCGCATCAGGTAGCCTCCTTCTTGGGCTTGGCCCGTGTTTTGCTCTCCGCGGCAGGCTCCCCGCCGTCCCGGAGTTGCTGCAGGAGCCTCAGGTAGTGGCTGCTGGCGACACCGGCGGCGTAGCTCAACAGAGCGAAATGCACGGCGGCGTCCGCCGCGGTGGCGTCGTCGTACTGGTCCATGAGCTCCGAGATCTGGCCCATGGCCTTGTCCAGGCTGCCCCGGAATGCCTCGTACCCGTTGGCGACGTCCCCCCGGTCCGCCAGCTGGGCGCTGAGGGTCAGGTCTATCTCCCGGGAGGACATCACCCGCTTCAGGATGCAGATGACGGTGAGGTAGGCCAGGTGCTCCCGGGTGTACTTCTTGCCCTCGGCCCGGGGGGCAAGGCCGTTTTTCGTGTAGTTATTCACCATGGCGGCGGTGAGACCGTCCCCCTCCTCAAAGCGGAAGACCTGCCGCTCCATATACGAGAGGACCTGGTCCATGTAGAGGGGAAAATCCGGCAGCTGGTCCCAAGGCACTGGGCGCTGGGAGCGGAGCTTTTCCCGCAGGGCGGCGAGCTCGTCAGTTTTCTCCATGTCCATGGGGGCCCTCCTCTTCCAAAGCAGCGGCTCCCGGCGCTTCATACTAGAATCCATGAAAAACAAGACAATCGTCTTGTTTTGATAGCGCCAACG
>CAMBID010000016.1 GCA_945867445.1 uncultured Clostridia bacterium
CGCGCGAAGAAACCGCAAAGCGGTTTATTCAGTAGACATTATTTTAATGGGAGAGTAGTATCACACTTCCAACCGGGGCATCGTTTTGTCACTATTTGTTGCTTCTTTTTGCCGGAGGATCTGATATAATATAGAAACAGATAATTCGACCCATTGCGGCAAATACTGACAAAGGAGATCACCAAATGCGCAGACTCCTCCCCCTCTTGCTCTCAGCGCTGATGCTGCTGAGTCTAACCGCCTGCGGACAACAGGGCGGCTCCCCCTCCGCCTCCCAGGGCATCGCCGGAAGCACCGCTGCTTCCTCCTCCGAGCCCGACCCCACTCCCGTGCCTGAGCCCTACGTCATCTCCGATCCCAAGGTGATGCCGGAGGGCGGTGGAAAGGACGGCGTCCCCTACGTGGCTTGGGACGGAATCGTGGAGCACCTCTTCTTCCACCCGGTGGTGGCCTATCCGGAGCTGGCCTTCGACGGCGACAGCCAGGCCAACGGCATCGATGACTGGATGGTCACCGTGGAGGAATACAACCGGATCCTCCAGAGCGTCTACGACAACGGCTACATTCTGGTGGACATCAACGATGTCTGGAGCGAGACCACCGGCGAGGACGGTCAGCCCAGAATGGTCCGCAACACCCTCTACCTTCCCGAGGGAAAGAAACCCCTGATCATTTCCTACGACGATGTCAACTACTATGACTATATGCTGAAGGACGGCTTCACCTATAAACTCATCCTTGGGGAGGACGGCCTTCTCTGGAGCTGGGGCAAGGATCCCCAGGGCAATGAGGTGGTCTCCCAGGATCTGGACGCCCTGACCATCCTGGATAAGTTCGTCCGGGAGCATCCGGACTTCTCCCCCTTCGGCGCCAAGGGCAGTTTGAGCCTCACCGGCTACCAGGGCATCCTGGGCTACCGCACCAATACCGACACCAAGGACTGGGATGAGGCCAAGGAAGCCGTCCGCCAGCAGGAGCGGGAGGCTGTCAAGCCCATCATCGCCGAGCTCAAGCGCACAGGCTGGACCTTCGGCAGCCACACCTGGGGCCACATCAACCTCTCCAACCACTCCGTGGAGAGCGTAAAGGAGGACACCCAGCGCTGGCTGGACGAAGTCGGCAGCCTGGTGGGCCCCACCACCATCCTCTACTACCCCCACGGCGCCCGGCCTGACGGCGGCGACTGGCAGCAGACCGGCCCTGTTTTCCAGTACCTCCAGAGCCAGGGCTTCCGGGTCTTCGCCTCCGTGGGGATTGAGAGCTTCAGCTACATCAAGAAGGACATCTGCGCCGTCATCTGCGACCGTCTGCACCCCGACGGCACCACCCTCCGCTCCGCCAGCTGCCTGGAGCGCTACATGAAGTTCTATGACGCCCGGGAGGTCATTGACCTCTCCGTCCGTCCCCAGCGGGAGGTCGGCTGGCAGTAAGCCCGCTCCTCCGGTCCCTTCCCCCTGACGCGAGAAAGGAGCCGCCGATGGAGGAGCGCACCCGCTCCCTCCGCGCCCTGCGCTGATCGCCGCCCTCACCGTCGCCCTCTTCGCTCTGCTGCCCCACGGCATCCCGGAAAAAAGCCGGGCGGCCCGCTGGAGCAGCGCCGCCGCCACGGACTACCTCTCCGGCCATCCCGCGGAGGAGCTGTACGCCGCATGGGGCGTGCCTGACGGCTTCTTCTCCGGCCTTTTCGGGGAGTGGTGGTACGAGGGGGAGAGCCAGATCACCGTCTTCTACGAGAACTCCCCCGAGGCCCCGGAGCCTGTCATCCGCGAGGTGGTAGTCCAATCGCAAGCCCCCTGACTGTAAGCCTGAAAGGAGCATCTTCATGGAACTGGAAGCCCTGAAAACCCTGGCCGTCTCCCTGCTGGAGAAGGCCTACTGCCCTTACTCCCACTTCCCGGTGGGCGCGGCGCTGGAGTGCGCCGACGGCTCGGTCTACACCGGCTGCAATGTGGAGAACGCCGTCTATCCCGCCGGCATCTGCGCCGAGCGGAACGCCATCTTCCACGCCGTGGCGGAGGGTCACACCCGCGATATGGTCCGCATCGTCATCGCCGGCCGCAGCGAGGATTTCTGCGTGCCCTGCGGCATCTGCCGCCAGGTGATGCAGGAGTTCGCCCCGAACCTCACCGTCATCTGCCTCAACGGCAAGGGCGAGGCCAAGGAGTTTGCCCTCCGGGAGCTCCTCCCCTACGGCTTTGACAATACCTGGCTGCCGGAGGGGCAGTGATCCCCGCGCAAGACGCAGAAAAAGAGACGCCCGCCGGGTGTCTCTTTTTTGCATCCCCTCGTCCCCCACAGGGCAAGGCTCCCAATGCCGGCGCCAGAACTGCCCAGCCCTCATACTCTTTCTTGATAAAAATCTTTGATTTTTATCAAGAAGGCGCCGCTGTCAGCGTCGCCCTTTTGCGGCAGTCTGCCGCAAAAGCCGTCTCATAAGTTCTTGACGCGCCTGCGGCGCTATAAAAAGCTTTGAAAGCTTTTTATCAAGAACTAGTATCAATACCTCGTCTCCCACAAAGCGGAATGCTCTGAATGACAGCGGCTCCCCGCCCCCGCAGAGGGCGCGGCTCACCCGACCCCGTTCGGGGGCACAGCCCGCGCCCACCCGCCGACAGGCAGCGGAAAAGCGATGGGTCAATTATTTTTTCCGAAGCTCCCGGAGGGTCATCACCAGGATGTAGATGAGGTAGCCTGCCAGGATCACTGCCATCGGCACGATGACCACCACCAGGAGGAACTGGCCGAAGGCCTGGCAGAGCGCGTTGAACAGATTCTCCAGCATGGTCGGCACCTTCCTTTCCCCCTCATACTAGAATCCATGAAAAACAAGACAATCGTCTTGTTTTTCTAGCGCCAACGGCGCGTTGGATTCTTATGAGACGCACCGACGCGCATAGCGCGGCGGTTTCCATTAAAATATCTTATTTTAATGGGAGAGTAGTATCAGTATAGCAGCAAACGGGCGTCCCTGGGTGTACCATCCGTCCTTCCCGGACGACCGATGGTCGGAAAAAGAGGGCGTCCTGCCGGACGCCCTCTTGCAAGGCTCGGATATTTCGGGATGCTTACCGCCGTCCGCCGGAGAAGCCGCCGCCGCGGCTGCCGCCGAAGGAGCCGCCCCGGGAGCCGCCGAAGCTCCCGCCCCCGCCGAAACCGCCCCGGCTGCCGCCGGAGGGACGGCCGGAGCAGCCAAAGCTCCCGCCCCCGCCAAAGCTGCCCCGGCTGCCGCCGAAGGAGCCGCCTCTGGGCGGGGTGGGACGTCCGCCGCCGAAGCCGCCGCCCCGGGGAGGGGTGGGGCCGCCGCCCATGGGCGGCCGGGGGCCTCTGCCGCCTCTGGGGGGCGGGGGAGGACGCCGGGGAGGACGGGGACGGTACCAGCTGTGGCCCCAGAAGACCGGTCGGTACCAGACGGTGGGGATGCCCATGCCGGGCTGCAGGTAGCGCCGCCGGTAGCGGCTCCAGCGCATGGCGTCCAGGATCATCCAGATCACCAGCAGGACGAGCATCAGCGTGACGAAGCCGCCGAGGATGCTCCCGGTAGACCGCTCCACATAGCCCGTGGTCTCCGTGTGATACCCGCTGGCGGTGGAGTAATTGCGGCTGGTGGCCGGGATGTAGTTCTCCCGGATGCTGACGCTGTAGTAGTCCGCGAACCAGTCAAAGAAGGCGTCCGCCGTCTTCTTCACGCCCGCGTCGTAGTTCCCGGCGGCGAAGTCGTCCTCCAGGTACTGGTACTGCATCGAACTGAAGGCATTGCCGTAGTCCGTGAGCCCGTCGCCCACCACCACGCCGTAATCGCCCTGCAGGCCGCTGGCGGAGATGTTGTCCAGGGCCAGCACCATGACGACGCCGTTGTTTCGCTCCGCGTCGCCCACCCCGTACTGGTTCCCCAGGTCAATGGCGTAATCCAGAATGTCCTGGCCGCCGGTGCTGTCCACCGTCTTCACCATGATCTGGGCCCCGGTCTGGGCGAAGAGGGAAGCATTCATGGCGTCGATATGTTCCATGGTCTTGTCGCTGAGGACTCCGGCCTCGTCATAGACATAGGTGTAGCTCCCCACCACCTTGGTGGAGGGCTCCACCGAGAGGTCCGGCTTTTTCACCTGGCCGATGGCCACGCTGGCCGCGATAGCCAGCACCATCACCACGGCGGCGACAGCGCGGTTCTGAAAAACTTTCATAGCGCTCCTTTATGTGTCGGTATTTCGGGTCAGTGATGCAGTTCCAAGAGCTTCTGCTTCAGCTCGCCCTCGATCTTGCCCAGCTCCACCTCGGCGGCCTTCCGCTTGGCGGCGCCGTCCCGCTGAATGCTGAGGACCTCGTCCAGGGTGGAGATCAGCTGCTCGTTGGTGTGCTTCAGGGTCTCAATGTCCACGATGCTGCGCTCGGCCTCCTTGGCGGTGGCCACGGTGCCGGTCTTCAGCATCTCGGCGTTCTTCTTCAAAAGATCGTTGGTCATCTCGGTGACGGCGCTCTGGGCGGCGGTAGCCTGGCGGCTGTGCTCCATGCCGAGAGCCAGCACCATCTGGCTCTTCCAGAGGGGGATGGTGTTCACGAGAGACGACTGGATCTTCTCCACCATCAGGGTGTCGTTATTCTGCAGCAGCCGGGTCTGGGGCCCCATCTGGATGGAGATCATCCGGGTGAGCTCCAGGTCGTGGAGCTTCTTTTCAAAGCGCTCACACATCTGGACCATGTCGTTGTAGCGCTGGGCGTCCTCCTGGGCGCCGCTGGCCTCGGCCTGCTTGCGCAGCTCCTCCAGCTCTCCGGAGCGGACGGCGGCCAGCCGCTTCTTGCCCGCCAGAATGTACATGGTGAGCTCCTTGTAGTACTTCAGGTTCAGCTCATACATCTGGTCGAACATGGCAACGTCCTTCAGAAGGGTCACCTGATGCTGCTCCAGCTCGTGAGCGATGCGGTCCACATTGGTCTCCACCTTGGCGTACTGGGCCTTCAGGCTCTCGATCTTGCTGCCGCCCTTCTTGAAGAGGCCGAAGAGCCCCTTCTTCTCCTCCTCGTCCTGGCCGAAGCCCTTCAGCTCCACCACCAGCTCCGAGAGGGACTTTCCGATCTCGCCCAGGTCCTTGGTGCGGACGGAGCTCAGGGCATTCTCAGAAAAGCTCGCGATGTTCTTCTGAGCCGCCGCGCCGTACTGCAGCACAAGGTTGGAGTCGCCGATGTCGATCTTCTTGGAGAACTCCTCCACGGCGCGCTTCTCCTCCTCGGTCAGCAGCCGCTCGTCCATCTCCACGGGCTCGGCTTCCTTCTTCACCGGCTCCGGGGCCGGGGCGGCGGGGGTGGGGATGGCGGTCTCCAGCGTCAGCTCGGGGACGGCGGCAGCGGCGGCGGTGGGTTCCAGCGTCAGCTCAGGGATCTTGTTTTCCTCCATGATGTCTTCCTCCGTTCATCCCTTGTCGGGAATTGATTTATGTTTGGAATCGGCTCAAAGCTCCAGCTTGATGCCGTCGTCCTGGGCGGGGACGGTCTGGGCCTTCAGCTCCTGGTCTGTAAGACCCTCCCGGGCCATCATGTTCTCCAGCACGGTGATGTCCGTGGAGATGTCCAGGGCCTCGGTGCCGTAAAGAGCGTCCAGCTGCTTTTCAAAGGCGGCGACGATGGTCTTCATCATACCGGAGACCTTGGCCTTGGTGGCGTCCACGTTCTCGCCGGAGATGCCGGCGGAGCTGGCCCGGTCATAGGCATTCAGGAGCTTCAGGGTCGTGGGCAGGTAGTAATCCAGGAAGCGGCGGATCTGGGGGAGCTTTGTGGGTTCCTCCTTCACCCGGGCAAAGATCTTCTCGGAGACCTGCTGCAGCCGCACGATGTCGGCGGAGACCGCCGGGTCCTCAATGCTCTCGTCCAGGCGCTTCATCTCGGCGATGGCCATCCGCCCGTCCTTCAGCATCTTGTCCAGCTCCGCATTGCCGGTGGATTCCTCTTTGGGCTTCTCCTCCTGCTTTTCCCCCTCCGGCACGCCGGTCTTGGCGCAGAGCGCCGTCAAAACCAGAAAGGCAGCTGCCGAGATGCCCCCCACGATGAGGAAGTGACTTACCCGGTACAAGGGGAAGAGCAGCGCATAGGCCAGCCAGATCACCGCCACAGCGTAAAACGGTGCGGCGGATTTGCGAACTTTCATCCATTCCCTCCTTCTCGCCCCAGAGGACCGGGGCGCTTGGTTATACCGTTTTTTATTATACCGCTCTTTGGAAAAGCGGTCAAGGAAAAGCGAGGCATTCCGGGCCCTCCCCGAAAAAATCTTTACCGTTTTGTCACAAATGTTCCCTATCGCAGCCCGAAAAACGCTCCCGTCCCGGGCCGGGACGGGAGCAGTGGATGGGAAACCGTTTACCCGGGGATACCGTATCCCCCAGTGGCCGGGTCCCGGAAGAGGGGGATATGACAAGGCCGGAAGGTGAGGTAGAGGAAGAGGAACATCACCCCCCAGAGGAGCAGCAGCCCCAGGATCTGCTGCCAGCCGTCGCCGAAAGCCCCCTTCCGCCGGAGCACCCGGTCCAGCAAAAAGGTCAGCGCCGCCGCCAGGAGGAATACGGCGATATCCGCCGCCAGGAAGTGCCTCCCCAGAGCGCCTGTATAGGTATAATACAAAACCGGGATCAGCGCCGTGCCGAAAAGCGCGGAGGCCGCCCGCACCGCAAGGTAGTTGGAGGAGGTCCGGCCCTGGCAGCAGAGCTGCACCATGGAGAGAAGGAAAAGCGGCACATAGAGGAGCTTCATATGTTCCCAGACGGACTCGTTCACCGCAGAGAAGACCGCCGCCCAGCTCCGCTGCCCGCTCCAGGCATAGAGGAAGTGCAGCGCCGTCCCCGCTGTCACCGTGAAGAGGAACCCCCCCAGCTCCCACCAGTCGATCTGCCTTCGCATGCGCATCCCTCCCCCGGAAAAAACCGCGGCGGAACGCTCCGCCGCGGCTCTATTCTATGCCGAAGGGGAACAGCTTATCCCTCCTTGCTCCCGGTATCCCGGGGGTCCTCCGCGCCCAGTTTCTTCCGGCGCTCCGGCAGCGTCGCTGGGTGTCTCGCCCGGAGACGCCGGAAAAGCCGGATACCCCCTGCCGCCAGGGCCGCCAGAAGCAGTACCCAGACCCAGCTGTAGGCCAGCGCCAGGGCGATGTCCTGCAGGCCGCCCAGGAAGCCCTGCCAGCCGGAGGAGAGAGCCGTGCCCAGCCGGGCGCTGAAGCTGCCGGCCGGCTCCTCGGTATTGGAAAGGCGGTAGACCTCCCGGAGGGAGAGGTTCACCGTGGCGTATTCCACCTGGCCATCATAATACTGCAGCTGCCCGGAGAGGACCTCGATGGCCTCCTCCGTGCCGGAGATGGCGCTCTCCAGCGTGAGGATGTCCTCCATGCTTTCCGCCCGTGCCAGCAGCTCCTGGAGGCGGGCGAGCTTGGTCTGCTGGGTCTTGAGCCTGCCCTGGACATCGTAATAGGCCTCGCTGACATCATCGCACTGACTGTTCCGCCAGGTGACGTGGCAAAGGCCTCCCACGGTATCCAGGAAATTCTGGAACTGCCCGCTGGGGATCCGGGCCGTGTAGTCCCCGCAGCGGCAGCCGTCCCCCTGACTGTTGACGCTGCTGCGGGAGAGGTAGCCGCCGCAGTCCTCCACCGCCTGGGCGAGACCCCGGGCGGCCGTTTCGAAGTCTGTGGTCTCCAGGCTCATATCCGCCGTGTAGATGCGCTTGGGCGAACGGGCGGAGGTTTCAGCGTCATAGCTGGCGGCCACAGCGCTCTTCTGGCCCTCATTGGCGGCATCGGAGGCATATAAGTCGTAGCCGTAGTCTTCCGTGGCATAGCCGCCGTTCGCCTTCCCCTGCGTCATGGAGGAAGCGAAACCTCCGCAGCCCGCGGCGGAGAGAATCAGCAGCAGCGCAAGCGTCCAGGCGCCGAATCTCTGCGGTCTTTTCATGTGGGTCCCTCCTTTTTTCGTTTCCATTGCTTTGGACGGACGCCGGGCGGAAAAAGTTCCCGCTTGGCATCCTTTTTCCCTGTTCCTTCACGGCGGACAGCGTCTCATACGAATGGGAGAGTAGTATTATGAGACGGGCGTGTGTCCTGCACGCCGGATATCAAAAACTTTCTCGGAGGACTTGCAGTTTTTTCACGTGCGCATTATAATGGGGCATCATTTCCGAGAAACGGGAGGAATGCTTCTATGACCTATCCTGAAGTGCTTTCCGCCGCCCGGGGCCGCATGGGCCCCTACTGCAAGGCCTGCCCGGTGTGCAGCGGTCAGGGCTGCCGCAGCACCATTCCCGGTCCCGGGGCCAAGGGTCTGGGCACCGGCTTCATCCGCAACTACCAGAAGTGGCAGGAAATCTGCGTCAACCTGGATACCATCGGAGAAAACTACCCGCCGGATACCCATCTCGACCTCTTCGGCCGCCGCTTTGACCTGCCGGTCTTCGCCGCCCCCATCGGCGCTATGAAGCTCCACTACGGCGACCTCTACGATGACGCCGCCTATAACGATATTCTGGTCCCCGCCTGCTGCCGCGCCGGCATCGCCGCCTTCACCGGCGACGGAGTGGACCCTGCCGTCATGGCCTCCGCCCTGCGTGCCATCGGCAGCGAGGGCGGCTGCGGCGTCCCCACGGTGAAGCCCTGGAACATGGAGCTCATCCGGGAGAAGATGGCCTCCGCCCAGGCCGCCGCTCCCTTTGCCATCGCCATGGACATCGACGCCGCGGGTCTCCCCTTTCTGAAAAACTGCGACCCGCCCGCCGGCAGCAAGACCGTGGAGGAGCTTCAAAGAATTTCCCAGTGGGCGGAGCGGCCCTTCCTTCTCAAGGGCATCATGACCGTCCGAGGCGCAGAGAAGGCCCTGTCCGCCGGGGCTGCCGGCATTGTGGTCTCCAACCACGGCGGCCGGGTGCTGGATCAGTGTCCCGCCACGGCAGAGGTTCTGCCCGAGATCGTGGAAGCCGTGGGCGGCAAGCTGAAGATCTTCGTGGACGGCGGCATCCGCACCGGCATGGACATCTTCAAGGCCCTGGCCCTGGGGGCGGACGCCGTCCTCATCGGCCGCCCCTTCGTCACCGCCGTCTACGGCGGCGGTGCGGAAGGCGTTTTGGCCTATGTGGAAACGCTCCGCGCCGGGCTGACGGACACCATGACCATGTGCGGCGCGCACTCCCTCGCGGACATCACCCCTGACATGGTCCGCCTGCCCAAGTAACCCAGAACACCATAGGCCCCTCCCGCCGGAGAGGCCTTGCGAAAGACGCGCGGGAG
>CAMBID010000017.1 GCA_945867445.1 uncultured Clostridia bacterium
AAGGGGCGAGAAAATGGCGCATCTTGTTTTTTGCTATGCTTTTGCATAGCAAAAAGCGGCCCCGGCAAAAAGCCGGGGCCGCGGGAAGGGCCGGGGATAACTCGTCGATCAGTGGACGGGCGGGGTAAGGCAGGAGAGGGCCACGGAGACGTCGCTGCCGGGATTGAAGACCCGATGGGGGTGATTGCTGCGGAGATAGATGCTGTCGCCCTCAAAAAGCTGATAGGTCTCCGTCCCGCAGTCCACCGTCAGGAGACCGGAGAGCACGGTAATGCACTCGTCCGCCGTGGGATGGACGGCGTAGTCCGGCCGGCTCCAGGTCTTGGGGTTCAGGCGAAAGAGGATGACCTCCAGCTTGGGCAGGTCTCCGTCGCCGGAACTGGTGGGCGAAAGATACTCATAGGTGATGTTGCTGTCCGGCAGGATGAGGCGCTTGCGCTTGTCCGCCCGGATCACCTGGGTCTGGGGCTCATCGTCGTCCAGGAACCGGTAGAGAGGCATCTGCAGCACGGCGGCGATCTTTCGCAGGGAGGAGATGGAGGGCTCCGTCAGGTTGCGCTCCACCTGAGAGATGTAGCTGGCGGTGAGTTTGGCGGCCTCGGCCAGCTGGCTGAGGGTAAAATGCTGCTTCTTTCTGGCTTCGCGGATCTTGTCACCTAGCATAGGCGGATCGTGCTCCTTCTGCATGTTATGAATGGGGAAACGGAACTTTTCCTATTCAGTATAGCAGATTGCCCGCTGGAAGGCAATGACATTTTCATGCTAGAATCCATGAAAAACAAGACAATTGTCTTGTTTTGATAGCGCCAACGGCGCGTTGGATTCTTAGGAGACGCACCGACGCGCAAAGCGGTTTCTTCCGTAGACATTATTTTAATGGGAGAGTAGTATCACTCCCGCCCCGGGGACTTTTCAAAGGGGAGGATTTCTGCTATACTGTTTTTCAATCTACAATTCGCCGCGGGAGGACAACGCATGAAGAAGCTGGTGCTGGGCATCCTTGCCCACGTGGACGCAGGCAAGACCACCCTTTCCGAGGCCCTGCTCTACGAGAGCGGAGCCATCCGCACTCTGGGCCGGGTGGACCATCGGGACGCGTTCCTGGATACCGACGTCCAGGAACGGGAGCGGGGCATCACGATCTACGCCAAGCAGGCTGCCTTTCCCGCCGGGGACACGGCGGTCCAGCTGCTGGACACTCCGGGGCATGTGGACTTCTCCGCCGAGGCGGAGCGTGTCCTGCCGGTGCTGGACTGCGCCATCCTCGTCATCAGCGGCACGGACGGCGTCCAGAGCCACAGCCGGACCCTCTGGCAGCTCTTAGGGCGCTACCGGGTCCCCACCTTCCTCTTCCTCAACAAGATGGACCTCCACGCCCCGGGGCGGGAGGTGCTGCTGAGCCAGCTCCGTTCCGAGCTCTCTGAGGGCTGCGTGGACATGGCGGACCCGGAGCTTCCTGAGCGGGCCGCCGAGTGCGACGAGGACGCCCTGGAGGAGTACCTGGCCACGGGTCAGGTCTCCTTTCCCACCCTTCGCCGCCTGATCCGCCAGCGGAAGCTCTTCCCCTGCTACTTTGGCTCGGCCCTGAAGCTCACCGGCGTCCGGGAACTCCTCTCCGGCCTGGACCGGCTCACAGAGCAGCCCGACTACCCCCCGGACTTCTCTGCCCGGGTCTATAAGATCGCCCGGGACGCTCAGGGAAACCGCCTTACCTTCCTGAAGGTCACCGGCGGGGAGCTGCGGGTCCGGAGCATCCTCCGGGGGGAGCGGGACGGCCAGCCCTGGGAGGAGAAGGTAAACCAGATCCGCCTCTACTCCGGCAGCAAGTTCCAGGCGGTGGACGCCGCCCCGGCGGGCACCGTCTGTGCCGTCACGGGTCTCACCCAAACCCTGCCCGGGGACGGCCTGGGGGCGGAAGCCGCCTCCGCCGCCCCGGTGCTGGAGCCCGTCCTCCGCTATGAGCTCCGGCTGGAGCCGGGCCTGGACCCCCACGCCGCCATGGGCAGGCTCCGCCAGCTGGGGGAGGAGGATCCCCAGCTCCGTCTCCTCTGGAACGGGGAGCTGGGGCAGATCCACGTCCAGCTCATGGGTGAAGTGCAGAAGGAAGTCCTGCAGCGGCAGATAAAGGACCGCTTCGGCTGGGAGGTCGGCTTTAGCGAGGGCAGCGTCCTCTACCGGGAAACAGTGGCGGAGGCCGTGGAGGGCATCGGCCACTTTGAGCCCCTGAGGCACTACGCCGAGGTACACCTTCTGATCGAGCCGGGCCAGCCCGGCAGCGGGGTCCAGGTAGCCTCCGCCTGTTCATCAGACGTGCTGGCGAGCCACTGGCAGCGGCTGATCCTGAGCCACGTCCGGGAACGGGAGCAGCCGGGCGTCCTGCTGGGGGCACCCCTGACGGACGTAAAGATCACCCTTCTCACTGGCCGGGCCCACGAGAAGCACACCGAGGGCGGGGACTTCCGCCAGGCCACCTACCGGGCCCTGCGTCAGGGCCTGATGCAGACGGAGAGCGTCCTGCTGGAGCCTTGGTACCGCTTCCGTATCCAGCTGCCCACGGCCTGCCTGGGCCGGGCCATGACGGACCTCCAGCAGATGGGGGCGGAGCTGACGGCCCCGGAGGACCGGGGCGGTGAGAGCGTGCTTTCCGGCCGGGGACCGGTCTCCCGGCTCCGGGGCTACGTCCGGGAGCTGGCGGCCTACACCCGGGGAGAGGGCCGCATGCGCTGCGTCTCCGACGGCTACGCCCCCTGCCCGGAGCAGGATGCCATCGTGGCGGAGAGCGGCTACGACCCGGAGCGGGACGCCGCCAACCCGGCAGACTCCGTCTTCTGCCAGCACGGGGCGGGGGTCATCGTCCCCTGGCGGGAAGTAGAGGGGCTCGCCCATCTCCCCTCTCTCCGCCAGCGGCGGGAGGAGGAAACACGGGAGGCAGCCGCCGCCCCGGCGCGCCGCAGTGCCCCCGCCGGGACCTTTGCCGAGGACAAGGAGCTGCAGGCCATCTTCGAGCGGACCTACGGCAAGGGCAGGCAGCGCTCCTTCCTCCCTGGGGAGGAGATCCGTCGGCGGGAGGCTTCCAGCCAGCCGGAGAAGCGGGAGATCCGGCAGACGATCGCGGGACCGGAGTACCTTCTGGTGGACGGCTACAACGTGATCTTCGCCTGGGACGAGCTGAAGGCCATCGCCCGGGACAATCTGGACGCTGCCAGGAAGAGCCTCATGGACCTTCTCAGCAACTACCAGGGCTTCCGGAAGTGCCGTGTGATCCTGGTCTTCGACGCCTACAAGGTCCCCGGAGGCCAGGGCAGCGTCAGAGAGTACGAGGGCATCTTCGTGGTCTACACCAAGGAGCGGCAAACGGCGGACGCCTACATCGAGAAGACCACCTATGAGCTGCGGAAGGAAGAGCGGGTCCGCGTCGTGACCTCCGACAACGCCGAGCAGCTCATCATCCTGGGCCACGGGGCCCTGCGGGTCAGCGCCAGCGCCTTCCACGCGGAGATCGAGGCCGCCGAGGGCCAGATCGCGGACATTCTCAGAAGGAACAACCAGACCGCCGGGACAAGAGCCGTCCGGACCGCCCTGGAGAAGGCCGGAAAGATGGCGGACGGAGGGAACGTGGAGTGTATGGAGGTGACGGAGAATGAAAGAGGATGTGATCGCAAAGCTGACTGCAAAAGATGATAAGTATGCCTGCTCCTTTGCCGACAGAATACTATCAGAGAGCCGGGAAACAGACAAATGGTACGAATATTTTGATGACTTCGCCTCGCTGCTTCACCACCCGAAATCCCTGGTAAGGAATCGGGCGCTGTATCTTCTTGCGGCAAATGCTCAGTGGGACAGGGAGAATCGTTTTGACGCCATCCTGTCCGATTTTCTCGCACACATAACGGATGAAAAGCCAATTACAGCCAGGCAGTGCGTGAAATCCCTTGCGCAAGTAGGGTTGGCAAAGCCGCAATATCTTCCGGAAATACTGTCGTGCCTGCAGAACGCCGACTTATCAAAGTACAAGGACAGCATGCGTCCGCTGATCGAAAAGGACATCGCAGAAACGGAAAAGAGATTGACCGCTTCCGGTTTGTAATACTCTTTCTTGATAAAAATCTTTGATTTTTATCAAGAAGGCGCCGCTGTCAGCGTCGCCCTTTTGCGGCAGTCTGCCGCAAAAGCCGTCTCATAAGTTCTTGATAAAAAGCTTTGAAAGCTTTTTATCAAGAACTAGTATCAGGCCGGAAGAGCCCGGGAGGAAGAGACGCCGTTTGGGAAGGATCCCTGCTTTGGCCTTCTGATCCGGGGAGCGCCGCGGGCGGCCAGGTACATCGCCGAGGGCTCTGCCTCCCGACAGGCCTGCCGCGGAGGCGCTGGCGGCCCCGGACGGCGGCACTGGGCGGACCGTCGCCGGGGAGCTCCCGGCAGAGGACGACGGTGCGCGATCCGGGACCGGGAACGCCGGAACTGGCCGGGGCACGCTGCGCGCCCCGGCCAGTTTGTGTTCTCGCGGAAATCTTTTGCTTTTCTGCAAATAATCCTTGACTTCTTCTGTTGCTGTACTAAAATTAATAAATAAATACTTTATTTTTTGTTGTATAGCAGCATTTCCTGGTAAGGAGGCACACAAGCATGAAGGAGTATCAAATTGCCCTGTTGGAGGGCGACGGCATCGGCCCCGAGATCATCCATGAGGGCCGCAAGGTGCTGGAGGCAGCCGCCCGGGCCGGCGGCATCTCTCTCCGCTTCCACCCCTATCCCTACGGTGCGGAGCACTACCTCAAAACCGGAGAGATCCTGCCGGACGCCGCCATCCGGGAGTTCCGGGACAGCGACGCCATCTATTTCGGCGCGGCGGGCGACCCCCGGGTGGCCCCCGGCGTGCTGGAGGTGGGGCTCATCCTGAAGATCCGCTTTGACCTGGACCAGTACATCAACCTGCGGCCCATCAAGCTCTACCCCAACGTTGAGAGCCCCCTGAAGCGGAACGTTCCCATTGACTTCTACTGCGTCCGGGAAAACCTGGAGGACTTCTACAACGGCATGGGCGCCATCTTCCGCAGCAACGGCGATCCCCGGGAGGCCCATCACTGCGACCTGACCATGTCGCGGGCGCCCTATAAGGCCCATTTCTCCCTGGAGAGCCGCCTGGGGGCGGCGGACGACTATGCCGTGGGCATGGGCGTCATCACCCGGAAGAATACCGAGCGCACCATGCGCTATGCCTTTGACCTGGCCCGTTCCAAGGGCAAGAGCAAGGTCACGGCGGTGGACAAGGACAACGTCATCCCCTTCCTGTACGGGCTCTGGCGGGAGGTCTTCGAGGACGTGGCCAAAGATTACCCGGAGATCGCCCACGAGAACAACTTCGCCGACGCCTGCAACATGTGGTTCGTGAAGCAGCCGGAGAGCTACGGCGTGGTGGTGCTCCCCAACCTCATGGGTGACATCATCACGGACCTGGGCGCGGCCATCACCGGCGGCCTGGGCTTCGCCGCCGGTGCAAACCTCAATCCCCAGGGCGTCTCCATGTTTGAACCCATCCACGGCTCCGCCCCCAAGTACAAGGGGCAGAACGTCATCAACCCCATCGCCGCCATCCTCTCCGGCGGTCTGCTGCTGGAGAGCATCGGGGAGCCGGAGCTGGGGGCCCTGGTGGAGCGGGCGGTGGAGGAAGCCCTGCGCAGCGGCGCCATCCGCACCCGGGACATGGGCGGCCACACCACCACCTCCCAAGCAGGCGACGCCGTCGCCTCCAAGGTGCTGGAGCTGGCAGGAAAGGCCTGAGCCATTTTCAACGGATGCCATCAGCAAGGAGGATCACGATTGCTATGAAACGTTCAGAGACCCTGCGGGAATACATGCGTGCGCATCTTTCGGAGTATCTCTCCGCCCTGGAGGGGGCCGTCCGACGGGAGAGCCCCACGGAGGGCGACCGGGCGGATCTCGACGCCTGCCGCGCCTACTTTGCCCGGCTCTTCCGCTCCATTGGCTTCCAGGTGACGGAGATCCCCAGCCTGGATCCCCGCTTTGCGCCCCACCTTCTGATGGAGTACGGCGCGGATGCCGGCGCCGCCGCCAAGGAGCTCACCGCCTGGCTCGCCGTCCGGAAGGACGGCGGCGCCCCGGAGACCTGGCGCCCCGAGGTGGGCGGCCGCTCCGGCCAGATCCTCTTCGGCGGGCACTATGACACGGTCCACGACAAGGGCATCTTCCCCCAGCTCTGGGAAATCGACGGCGACCGCGCCGTGGGCCCCGGCGTGCTGGACATGAAAAGCGGCGACGTGATGGTCTGGTTCCTGGTGAAAGCCTATCGGGACCTGGGCCTGATGCCGGAGGGCAAGCGCATCGCCTTCCTTCTGACCTCTGACGAGGAGGCCGGGAGCTACGGCTCCAGCGGGCTCTACCAGCACATGGCCTGCCGCAGCGAGGCGGCCTTCATTATGGAGAGCAGCGTGGGCGTAGAGGGCGACTACATCGGCGGCCTCAAGTGCGGCCGCTACGGCCGGGGCAACTACACCTTTGAGGCCCACGGCACTCCCTACCACTCCGGCCTGGACCCCACCAAGGCGGAGAGCGGCCTCATTGAGCTGGCGAAGCAGGCCATCCGCCTGGAGGGACTGACCTGCTTTGACCGCCTGAACCCTGAGACCGGGGAGAAAGAGACCGTCACCGTGGGCTGCACCTGCCTGGATTCCGGCAATGCCGGCTGGCCCACCATCCCCGGCAGCGGCCGCCTGACCATCGACGCCCGCTTCTCCGCCGGCCACCTGGCGGAGAAGTATGACCGCTTCTTCCAGGATCTCCCCTCCTTCAACCCCAAGGTGACGATCACCACCCACGGCGGGCTGGAGAAGCCCCCCTTTGACAAGGACCTGCCCCGGAACCGGGCCCTGCAGGCCATGGCCCGGGAGCTGGGCGCGGAGATGGGGGTGGAGATGCACCCCGGCGTCGTCCGCGGCGGCAGCGACGGCAACTTCACCGCCTCCACCGGCTGCCCCACCCTGGACGGCCTGGGCTCCACCGGTGGCCATGTCCACCAGCTGGGGGAGTACATCAACCTCAGCCACCTTCCCTTCCGTCTTGCCTTCACCGCAGAGATGACCCTTCGCGTTCTGGAACGCTCCGGAGTCTGATACTACTCTCCCATTAAAATAAGATATTTTAATGGGAACCGCCGCGCTTTGCGCGTCGGTGCGTCTCATAAGAATCCAACGCGCCGTTGGCGCTATAAAAACAAGACAATTGTCTTGTTTTTAATGGATTGTATGAGTCTTTCCCTCTCTTCCCGGTTTCTTACGAATTTCAATGGAAATCCTTTCCTTTGAAATCCCGTGCGCTCCGCGCACAGGCGGCGTACAGGATGCACGCCCGTCTCATAAAAACCGGACGCGCTTCCCGCAATCAAAAACTTTGAAAGCTTTTGATCCGGTTTTCCTATCATTCCCCGTCAGGAAAAGCGCCCGCCGACCATCTGCCGGCGGGCGCTTGATTTATTGGGTGGTCTCTTTGCGGCGGAGGAAGAGGAAGTACCCCCCGCAGAGCAGGATCTGCACCACCGTGGAGCAGGGAGTGGATAGCCCCAGGGCAAAGAGGGATCCGTGGACGAAGTGGTTCATCAGGACGGCCACCGGCAGCCGCACACAGAAAGCCCCGGTAAGTCCCTGGAGCATGGTGAAAACCGTGCGGCCGCAGCCGTTGAAGTAGCCGATGAAGCTGAAGAGGAAGCTGGTCAGCAGGCAGTCGATGGCGTAGGCCTTCAGGTACTCGGCGGAGGCCAGGATGACCTTGGCGTCGTCGGCAAAGATGCCGGAGAGCAGGTCCCCGTGGAAAAAGACGCCCCAGAAGACCACGATGCTGACGGCAAGAGACAGCCCGATGCCGCAGAGCAGGGCACGCCCCGCCCGGTCCATCCGCCGGGCCCCCACGTTCTGGGCCACAAAGGCCGTCATGGACTGGGCGAAGGCCGAGGGGATCAGCATCACGAAGGCGCAGAGCTTCTCCGCGACCCCCACACCGGCGGAGGGGATGGTGCCCATATCGTTGGCGATGGCGATGATGACGAGAAACGAGATACTGACGAGAAAATCCTGGGCCGCCACCGGCACGCCGATGGCCAGCACCCGGCGGAGGATTGCCCTGTCCCAACGGATGTCTCTCCTCGTCATAGTAAAGGGCAGCTGTCGCCGCCGGATGATGAAAAGGCTCAGAAGCACGCTCACCGCCTGGGCAAGGACCGTGGCGATGGCGGCCCCGGCCACGCCCAGACCGCACCGGCCCACCAGCAGCAGGTCGCCCCCGATGTTCAGCACGCAGGCGATGGCCACCGTAATGAGGGGCATCCGGGAGTCCCCGATGCCCCGGAAGATGCCGCCCAGCAGGTTATAGGCCACGATAAAGAGCATCCCCACAGAGCAGATGCGGACGTATTCCACCGTCCCGGCGAAGGCGTCCTCCGGGGCCTGCATCAGGACGGACAGCTCCGGCGCCAGGATCAGCATCCCCACCGTCACAAGAAGGCTCAGGATAGTGAAGAAGAAAATGCCCGCGCCCACGGCTTTTCCGCCCTCGTCCCCCCGTCCCTCGCCGATGCGCTGGCCCAGCAGCACCGTGACGCCCATGGCCAGGCCGCAGATCACCATGGTGACGGTCTGTAAAATCTGGCTGCCGGTGGAAACGGCGCTGATGTCCGCCGCCGTGCCGAAATTCCCCACCACCTGCAGGTCCACCGCACCGTACATGGCCTGGAGGAACAAGGCCAGCAGCACCGGCAGGGCGAACCTCGTCAGCGCCGGCAGGATAGCCCCCTGGGTGAAATTGTCCTTCCGCTCCATTGTCCGCAACTCCTTCCAACCCTCCAGCCGCCCCAAAGTGGCCGTGTTCTCTCCGGTTTTCTCTCTTCCCGGATGGCTTCCGGCGCTCGAAAAAGCCGGATAAGGGGCGGGCATCTCAACCCGCCGTCTTATCCGGCTGACCGCTTCCATCGAGCGCCCATCCTCCGACGAACGAGCTCATTCTAGCGGAACTCTTTTCAAATGTCAAGGACGTTTTCCTGTCTTTTTACAGGGGATGTGTAGGTGTTACGATGATGTGTGACAAAAGATAAAAAAAGATAGCGAATAGGAG
>CAMBID010000018.1 GCA_945867445.1 uncultured Clostridia bacterium
AGCGCGTCCGGTTTTGATAAGACGGGCGTGCATCCCGCACGCCGCCAGTGCGCGGAGCGCACGGGATTTCAAAGGAAAGGGCTTCATTGGAAATCAGGGTCGGCGCTCCCGGGCCGGGAAGAGGAGCCATTCGGAAAACCGTGAGCCGGCGCAGGACAGGAAATCTCAAAAATGATAATTTTTTAACAATTTGGGATTGAAAAGGAGACTATTATATGATATTTATTTAACAAAGACGGGGCGCAGGCACACGGGCTCTCCTCACCGGGATCTCCCTGCCAGCCGGCGGCAGGGAAGACCGTCCCGGCAACATCCACCCAAGGAACGCTCCGTCCCCTAGCAGAACAGAGCGCTCCGGCAGGTACCGGGCCGCTCCGGACGGCATCCGTTTTCTGGCGGAAACGCAGGAAAGGAGCCCTTTTTCTGGAAAATTCAACAGGAAGGAGCTTACCATTTTCTTCTTAATTCTGTCAGAATATTGCAAAAAATTTCACAATTTTTTCATATAGTTATGATATTAACTTAACGATTCTGGTCAACCTGCACAATATTTTGCGTGCAAACTTTTGCGCAGTGACGAAAAGGTTGTGAAGCAAATGACGATGCTTGACTTTTGCCCGGAGGAGAGCTTACGATGGGACCACAAGGTTGGAAGCACACCCGCTTCCACCGTGTTGAGATCCCCGGAAGGTTTTCAAAATCACATGAAATTGGGAGGCACCTATGGCAAAGAAGTTCGACAAAGTTACTTCCCTCGAGTCTCTGGAAGCCAAGCTGGCAGAGATGCGGGAAGCCCAGGCCATCTACAGCAAGTTCACCCAGGAGCAGGTCGATGAGATCTGCAAGCAGGCCGCCATGGCCGCCGACAAGGCCCGTATCCCCCTGGCCAAGATGGCCAACGCCGAGACCGGCATGGGCGTCGTCGAGGATAAGGTCATCAAGAACAACTATGCCGCCGAGCATATCTACAACTACTTCCGCAACATGAAGACCTGCGGCGTCATCTCCGAGGATAAGGCCTTCGGCACCAAGCGCATCGCCGAGCCTGTGGGCATTGTGGGCGCCGTCACCCCCACCACCAACCCCACCTCTACCGCCATTTTCAAGATTCTGATCTGCCTGAAGACCCGCAACGCGATCCTGCTCTCCCCCCATCCCACCGCCAAGAAGTGCACCATCGAGGCTGCCCGCATCATGCGGGAGGCCGCCGAGAAGGCCGGCCTGCCCGAGAACATCATCTGCTGGATGGACGAGAGCTCCATCGAGATGACCCAGATGATGATGCACGAGGTGGACCTCATCATGGCCACCGGCGGCGCCGGCATGGTGAAGGCCGCGTACTCCTCCGGTACCCCCGCCATCGGCGTCGGCCCCGGCAACTGCAACGTTATCTTCGACGATACCTGCGACATCGACCACGCCGTCGCTTCCACCATCCACTCCAAGACCTTCGATAACGGCATGATCTGCGCTGCCGAGCAGCACGTCACCGTTCTGGACAGCATCTATGACCAGGTCAAGAAGAAGTTCCAGGAGAGCCGCTGCTACTTCCTGACCAAGGAAGAGGCCGCCAAGGTCGGCGAGGTCTTCTTCAACCCCGCAACCCACGGCGTCAAGGCCACCGCCGTCGGCCGCCCCGCCACCAAGCTGGCCGAGATGGCCGGCATCAAGGTTCCCGCCGACACCAAGGTCCTCATCGCCGAGACCGACGATACCTCCCACGACAACGCCTGGGCCAACGAGAAGCTCTGCCCCGTTCTGGGCATGTACCACGCCAAGGATTTCCCCGAGGCCATGGACATCTGCTACAAGCTGGTCACTGAGGGCGGCGCCGGTCACTCCGCCGCCATGTACGTCAACCCCAACGAGCGGGAGAAGATCAACGCCTTCGGTCTCCGCATGAAGGCCGGCCGCGTCATCATCAACATGCCCACCACCTTCGGCGGCCTGGGCGATCTCTACAACTTCGATACGCCTCCCTCCCTGACCCTCGGGCCCGGCACCTTCGGCGGCAGCTCCTTCATGGGCCAGACCAACGTCATGCAGCTGCTGAACATCAAGACTGTTGCGGAACGGAGAGAGAATATGCTGTGGCTGAGACTGCCGGAAAAGGTTTACTTCAAGAAGGGCTGCACTCCCGTTGCCCTGAAGGAACTCCGTGACGAGTACCACTGCAAGCGCGCCTTCATCGTCACCGACGCTACCCTCTTCGAGCTGGGCATGTGCGACAACGCCATCAAGCAGCTGGAGGAGATGGGCATTGCCACCAGTGCCTTCTACAATATCCGGGTCGATCCCCAGATCCAGGACGCCATGAAGGGCATGGTTGCTCTGAACAATTTCAAGCCCGACGTCATCATCGCCATCGGCGGCGGCTCCGCCATCGACACCGCCAAGATTATGTGGCTGATGTACGAGCATCCCGAGGAGAACTTCCTGGATCTGGCCACCGTCTTCATCGATATCCGGAAGCGTGTCTACAAGTTCCCCAAGATGGGCATCAAGTCCAAGCTGGTCTGCATCCCCACCACCGCCGGTACCGGCTCCGAGGTCACTCCCTTCACCATCATCTCCGACGCCAACACCGGCGCCAAGTGGCCCCTGGCGGACTACGAGCTGCTGCCCACCATGGCAATCGTGGACGCCGACTACATGATGAACCTGCCTCCCAAGGCTACCCAGGCCTCCGGTTACGACGTGCTGACCCATGCGGTTGAGGCGTACGTCTCCGTCTTCGCCAGCGACTACACCAACGGCTTCGCCCTGACCGCCATCAAGAATGTCTTCCAGTATCTTCCCCGCGCTTACAAGTACGGCGCCAAGGACGAGGAAGCCCGCATCAAGATGGCCGACGCCTCCTGCCTGGCCGGTATCGCCTTTGCCAACGCCATGCTGGGCGTGAACCACTCCCTGGCTCACAAGCTGGGCGGATGGCATCACATCCCCCACGGCACCGCCAACGCGCTGCTCTTCACTGAGATCTGCAAGTACAACGCCCAGCGCTATCCCACCAAGATGGGTATGTTCTCCCAGTACAAGTATCCCCAGGCCTTTGAGCGCTACGTCGAGATCGGCGAGTACCTGGGTCTGAAGGGCAAGACCGACGAGGAGACCTTCAACAACTTCATCAAGGCCGCTGAGGATCTGAAGGCCGCCATCGACATCCCTGCCAGCATCCACGACTACGGCATCGACGAGGCCAAGTTCATGGCAGGCCTCGACGAGATGAGCGAGAACGCCTTCAACGATGAGTGCACCGGCGGCAACCCCGTCTATCCCCTCATCTCCGAGATCCGCGAGCTGTACCTGCGCGCCTACTGGGGCGACAAGTACGAGGAGAAGGTCAAGAAGGGCATCCCCTCCGCTAAGCCCGAGATGTACTCCAACCCCTTCGGCTCCGATTACGAGGTCCATATGGACACCGTGCAGCTGCCCCAGCCCGCCGCTGCCGAGCCCAAGGCCGCCAAGAAGAAGTAATTTCACATTGCATTCAGCGTATGTCCGCTGTATAATGTAGCGGATGGGACCGGCGGCAGGTTTCTGCCGCCGGTCTTTTTCCCCCAAACGCTGCCCCTGCCGGCAGGGGAGATCCATATCTTCAACAAAAGAGGTGTCACTATGAGAGAAGAGTTCCGCGGCAGCCAGGACTACGTCGCCAGCGAAGAGCTGCTCCAGGCCGCCAATATCGCCATCGCCCTGCAAAAGCCCCTGCTCATCAAGGGCGAGCCCGGCACCGGCAAGACCGTGCTGGCCCAGGCCATCGCCACCGCCATGGGCAAGCCCCTGACCATCTGGAACATCAAGTCCACCACCAAGGCCCAGGACGGCCTCTATGTCTATGACGTGGTGCAGCGCCTGTATGACAGCCAGTTCGGCGGCCAGGGCGTGGACGATATCAAGAAGTATGTGAAGCTGGGCAAGCTGGGCGAGGCCTTCTCCAGCGAGGAGCAGGTGGTCCTGCTCATCGACGAGATCGACAAGGCCGACCTGGAGTTCCCCAACGACCTTCTCTGGGAGCTAGACCGGATGGAGTTCTATATCCCCGAGACCGGCGAGACCGTCAAGGCCAAGCACCGCCCCATCGTCATCATCACTTCCAACGCCGAGAAGGAGCTGCCGGACGCCTTCCTGCGCCGCTGCATCTTCCACTATATCGCCTTCCCGGATCAGGAGCTCATGGCGGAGATCATCCGCGTCCACTATCCTGACATCGAGGATACCCTGCTCCGGCAGACCCTCCGGGCCTTTTACTGGCTGCGGGATCTCAGCGGCATCCAGAAAAAGCCAAGCACCAGCGAGGTCCTGGACTGGATCCAGGCCCTGCAGCTCTCCGGCATCGATCCCCAGCGCATCGCCGATGAGATCCCCTACGCCGGTGTCCTGCTGAAGAAGAACGAGGACCTGGACGTGCTCCGCCGGGCAAAGGGGTAAGCCGATGTTTCTGACCTTCTTTTATCTGCTGCGCGCCAGCGGGATCAATGTCTCCCTCGGCGAGTGGCTGACGCTGATGGAAGGTCTGCGGATGGACCTGCATGACTCCACGCTCTCAGGCTTCTATACCCTCTGCCGCTCCGTGCTGCTGCACAGCGAGGCGGATTTCGACCGCTTTGACCAGGTGTTTCTGGAGTTCTTCAAGGACGTGAAGCACGTGGACGAGGTCCCGCCGGAGATGCTGAAGTGGCTGGAGCACCCGGAGCTGGACCTCGTGGAGCTGGAGCGTCTCTCGGAGATCACAGGCCTCAGCGTGGAGGAGATCGAGCGTATGTTTGCCGAGCGCCTCCGGGGCCAGGATGCCGAGCACAACGGCGGCCGCAAATGGGTGGGAACCGAGGGCTACACCCCCTTCGGACACCGGGGCAAGCAACTGGGCGGCATCCGGGTGGGCGGAAAGTCCAGTTACCACTCCGCCTACCGGGTGGCCGGCGAGCGGAAGTACCGGGACTGGCGCAAGGACAACACCATCGACTCCCGCCAGTTCCAGATGGCCTTCCGCAGCCTCCGGCAGCTCTCCTCCAACTCCGATGAGCCCAAGACCGAGCTGGATATTGACGCCACCATCCGCAAGACCTGCGACAATGCGGGAAACCTCTCCATCGAGTTCACCCGTCCCCGGAAGAACGCCCTGAAGCTGATGCTCCTTATGGACTCCGGCGGCTCCATGGACTACTACCGGGAGCTCTGCAGTCTTCTTTTCCAGTCCGTCAGCAAGGCGGGCCGCTTCAAGGACCTGAAGGTGTACTACTTCCACAATTCCCCCGGCAAGCGCCTCTATCTGGACCCCACCCTGGACTGGCGGAACTCCGTCCTCACCGAGTGGGTAATGAACAACATCCCCTCGGACTACAAGGTCATCATCGTGGGGGATGCCTCCATGTCCATGCAGGAACTGCTGCCCAGCTATAACTGGTGGAAGAGCGACGTGCCGGAGAACTCCGGCCTTGCCCTGCTGCTGGAGCTCAAGCGCCGCTACCCCCATATCATCTGGTTCCATCCCCAGCCCCGTCCGGCCTACTCCAGCTACTGGACTCAGACCTTCGAGCTGCTGGAGAAGTACTTCGATATGTACCAGCTCTCCATCGACGGTATGACAAAGGGCATGAAGAAGCTGATGGTAAGAAGATAAGTTTCACTGCAATGTGGAGCATTTCAGCGCGGGTAGCCCTGAGCCGCCGCCTCCTGGGCGGCGGCTCTCACCGCCCGCAGGCGGGGCCCTGGGAATGATTGCCCCAAAGCAAGGGTGGAGAATTCTCTCCCTTTGCGGCAGAATACCCACCGTAACGCGTACGGCACAAAGCCGTATGCCTTGAAAACGCTGGTTTTCCAGGCGGATTGACTTTGTTCCGGCGCAAGGTTTCGGGGACCCTTGGTTAACAAGGGGAAAGATACCGGAAACCCTTGCGCCTTCCGCTGGCGCGCCGCGGCGCACCAGTGGAAATAGGCATTGCAGCAATGCCTGAATGCAAGCGAAAGGGGGGAAACAGCCCTTTTGCCCGCATTGCGCGGCAGCAGCCGCACGTATGAACCGCGAAGCGGTTGATGAAGCATACCATCGCGGGGCAGCCCCGCGGAAAGGAAGGATCTCTATGCTGGAACATCTGAAACCCAAGGCGGTCTTCCATTGGTTTGAGGCCCTTTGCGCCATCCCCCATGGCTCCGGAAATACGAAAGCCGTGGCGGACTGGTGCGTGGATTTTGCCCGGGAGCGGGGCCTTGCCTGCCGCCGGGACGGGCATGACAACGTGGTCATCGTAAAGGAGGCCGCCCCCGGCTACGAGGCGGCTCCCACCCTGATCCTGCAGGGCCATTTGGACATGGTCTGCGAGAAAGCCGCCGGCTGCGGAAAGGACATGGCCCGGGAGGGCCTGGACCTCCGCTGTGACGAGAACTGGGTCTGGGCGGAGGGCACGACGCTCGGCGGCGACGACGGCATCGCCGTGGCCACGGCCCTGGCCATCCTGGACGACCCGGTCCTGCCCCATCCCCGGCTGGAGGTCCTCCTCACCGCCGACGAGGAGATCGGCATGCTGGGGGCGGAGGGCCTGGACGCCTCCGATCTGCAGGGGCGGCAGCTCCTGAACCTGGACTCCGAGAGCGAGGGCATCTTCACCGTGGGCTGTGCCGGCGGCAACCGGACCCACTGCATCCTGCCGCTCCGCCGGGAGCCTTATGAGGGCGGCGTCTGGCGTCTCAGCGTCAGCGGCCTCCGGGGCGGGCACTCCGGCGAGTGCATTGACCGGGGCCGGGGCAACGCCTCCATGCTGCTGGGCCGCCTCCTGGGGGAGATCGCCGGGCAGACTGAGCTGCGGCTGATCCTGGCCCGGGGCGGCCTGAAGGACAACGCCATCCCCGCCCAGGCGGAGGCCCAGGTGGCCGTCCCCGCCGGGATGGAGCTTGCGGGCCTCGTCGCTGCCTTCGAGGCGCAGCTTCGCAAGGAGTATCGGGCCGCCGATCCCGGCGTCATCGTCACCGCCGTTCCCTGCGAGCCTGCCTTTCTCCCTATGGACGAGGATGGCACCGCCCGCTGCCTCTGCTTCCTTACCTGTGCCCCCAACGGCATCCAGGAGATGAGCCAGGACGTGCCGGGCCTGCCCCAGACGTCTTTGAACCTCGGCATCCTCACCACCCGGGAGGACGCGATGGAGGCCTCCTTCTGCCTGCGCAGCAGCGTCGCCAGCCAGAAGGAAATGATGCGCCGCCGCCTGGACTCCCTCACCGCCGTCCTGGGCGGCCGCACCGAGGTCAGCGGCGACTATCCCGCCTGGGAATACCGGGCGGACTCCGCCCTCCGGGACCGGATGGCGGAGGTTTACCGGGACCAGTACGGCGCGGAGCCCCAGATTGAGGTCATCCATGCGGGACTGGAGTGCGGTCTCCTCTCCGGCAAGCTGTCGGGGTTGGACTGCGTCTCCATCGGTCCGGACCTGGAGGATATCCACACCCCCCGGGAGCGGATGAGCATCCCCTCCGTCCAGCGGATCTGGGCCTTCGTGACAGAAGTCCTCCGCCGCAGCAAATGATGGATAAGCAGGGCGTTTACCGCTTCCTCCGGGAGCAGGGCGTCGAGTACGAGTGCGTGGAGCACCCGGCGGCCTGCAATATGGAGGAGATGTCCCACATCCCCCTCCCCCATCCGGAGGCCGACGCAAAAAACCTCTTCGTCCGGGACGACAGGAAGCGGAACTACTATCTCATTACCGTGAAGGGCGACAAGCGGGTGGACCTGAAGGCCTTCCGCCGGGCCCACGGGACGCGGTCCCTCCGGTTCGCATCTGCGGAGGACCTTGCCTCCATCCTGGGGCTGCTGCCGGGCCATGTGACGCCGCTGGGTCTTCTCAATGACAGGGAGCGCCGGGTGAAGGCCTATCTGGATGCCGCCTTCCTGGAGGCTCCTGGCCTTGTGGGCGTCCACCCCAACGAGAATACCGCCACCCTCTTCCTGAAGACCGAGGATTTGATCCGTATCCTGAAAGACCACGGCACGGACGTGGAGCTCACGGAGCTGTAATACGGATTTCCCCTGGAGCGCCGCGCGCTCCAAGCTCAGTACGCATGATATAAGACGAAACCGCCGTGGGCTCTCCCCGGGAAATAGTCAGAGTCAGCAGACACAAAAATCTCGTTAAGCCACCCGTTCTGTTCCGCACAGAACGGGTGGCTTTCCATTGATACTACTCTCCCATTAATACTCTTTCTTGATAAAAATCAAAGATTTTTATCAAGAAAGAGTATTAGCACAAAAAAGATGGCAGGCACTTTCCTGTCTGCCATCTTTTTACCGCTTCACCGATGCGGCGGCGGTTTTCCCTATTCCTCCCGCGGCATGCGCAAAAGCTTCCTCCGCTCCCGGTGATCGGGGAGGACGGAGGCCAGGAGAGCGTAGAAGGCGGGGCTGTGGTCGTGGTGTCGGATGTGGCAGAGCTCGTGGACCACTACGAGGTCGATGGCCTCCTCCGGGCAGAGCATCAGAAAGCAGGAGAAGGAGAGGCTGTTTTTGGCGCTGCAGCTTCCGTAGCGGCTCCGGGCCTCCGTTACGCGAAAGCCCGTGGGTTCCACCCCCAGGATGGCGGCGTAATGGGCGACCTTGCCCGGCAGGACGGCCCCGGCCTTTGCCTTCAGGGCGGCGATGTCCGCCTCCGTCTGGGGCGGGGGAGAGGAGGCCTGCCTCTCCCGGACCTTCTCCAGATGCGTCCGCGCCCAGGCCTCATGGGCCTGGACGAAGGCGCGGATGGCGGCGTCCGCGGTCCGCAGGGGGGCGCGGACCCGCAGGCGGCCGTCCTTTGTGATCTCCAGCGCCAGGGTCCTCCGGCGGGAGCGGATAACGTCATACTTCATCATGCTCCCAGTATAGCGGAAGCGGCATCTCTTTGCAAGAGGCGGGGAGGACGCCGCCATTTCCGCCCTTTGGCGGACCGGCGGGGAAGGGGCCGGAAAAGGCCCCCCGGGCCGGCAGATTTCAGCGAATTGTGTAGGTTTGTCAATGATGTGTTACACATTAGGAAAGGCAGAAAGGACCTGTAG
>CAMBID010000019.1 GCA_945867445.1 uncultured Clostridia bacterium
CTTGCTTGACAGGCGGGAAAAAGCTGTTAAACTGGTACTGCCGCGCCCGTGGTCCGGCCTCTTTTACGGGTGCTGATTCCGCTTTTATGAAGGAGCGATGGTCCCATGCTTTCCAATCTCATGACGGTGGGCGGTCAGGTTATGATGCTGTTTCTCATGATGATCGCGGGCTACTGCCTGGGCAAGGCGAAGCTGCTGCCGAAAAGCGCCCTGGCGAGCCTCACCAACCTGGTCATCTATCTGGCCCTGCCCTGCATGCTCATCGGCGCCTTTGAGATGGAGGCCACGGCGGAGCGGGTCCACGGCTTCCTCTGGGTCCTTGCTGCCACGGTGCTGGTCCACCTGCTGAACTTCGCGGTGGCCCATATCTGCCTCCGAGACCCGGACGACGGACGCAAGCGGGTGCTGGTGGACTGCGCCGTCTTCTCCAACTGCGGCTTCATGGGCTATCCCCTGCTGGCCTCCCTGATGGGGGACATCGGGCTTTTCTACGGCTCGGCCTATAACCTGATCTTCACCAGCCTGCTCTGGACCCTGGGGCTCAGCTACCTCCAAAAGAAGGGCCCCCTGCAGCTGAGAAAGCTCTTCCTGAACCCCGGCATCCTCGGCATGGCTCTGGGCTTCTCCGTTTTTCTCTTTCAGATCCATCTGCCGCCGGTGCTGGAGAACACAGTGGACTACCTCGGGAACATTGCCGTGCCCCTACCCATGCTGATCATCGGCTGCCAGCTGGCCCACGCAGACCTCCGAAAGCTCCTGCATGACCGCTGGAGCTGGGCAGGCGCCGCACTGCGGCTGCTGGTGCTGCCGCTGATGGCGCTGGCGATTCTGGCCCTCCTGGGACTGCGGGGCGACATGCTGATGGCCACCGTCATCTGCGCGGCGGCGCCCCCCGCGGCCATAGTGGCCATGCTGGCAGAGAACTGCGGCCGGGACCCGGTGCTGGCCTCCGGCGTGGTATCCTTCCACACGCTGCTTTCGGTCATCACCATGCCGGTGGTGGTGTCCATCGCCCAGATCGTCGCGCAATGAGAATAAGGCCGGGACGCTCCGCGTCCCGGCCTTTCGTTACCCCTGCAGGGAGTGACGCCGCTGCCAGTATCGGACCAGCTTCTCCGCCAGAAAGCCCATCAGGATGCCAAGCGCCGCCCCGGCCAGCACATCGCTGGGCCAGTGGACATAGAGGTAGAGACGGGAGAAGGCAATGATAAGGGCCAGAACGAAGGCCGGAACCCACAGGCGGCTCTTCGCCGCGAAGAGGGCTCCCACCGCCGCGAAGGAGATGCCGGAGTGGCCCGAGGGAAAGGAATCATCCCCGGGCCGGGGAATCAGCAGCCGGACGGCGTCATTCAGGTCGCAGGGCCGGGGCCGGGCGATGAGGGGCTTCAGGATCCCGTTGCAGCAAATGAACTCCAGCAGCAGCGCCAGGGCCAGCACCGCCCCGGCCCGCCGGGTCTTGGGGATCAGCAGCAGCACCAGGGCCAGGGCGATCCAGATCTCTCCGTGGTTGCTGAGGGAGGAGAGGAAGGGCAGCACCGCATCCAGAAAGGCGCAGCGGCAGCTCTCCTGTATCCCGTTCAGAATGGCAAACTCAAATACCTGCATGGTCCGTCCCCGCTTTCCGGGCGCTTTGCGCCCCGTTCCCCTTTATACTAGAATCCATGAAAAGCAAGACAATTGTCTTGTTTTGATAGCGCCGACGGCGCGTTGGATTCTAGTATCAGCAGACAGTATCATAGCACAGGGCCGGTACTTTGGAAAGTGCCGGTCCTGCTTTTTTTAAGGCTTGAATTCCCCGGTCTCCGTCCGGAGGGGGCAGGCGGAGAAGATCTCGGCCTCCGCCGCCTCGTAGTCCTCCGGGGAGCGGAGGCGGCGCATCCGCTTTTCGCAGCGCTCGTGGTCATCGAAAAGGCCGATGAGGCGGAACCAGAGCTCCTTCATCTTCTGCACCGCCGGGCCCCGGGAGCCGTAGGCCTCCTGATAGCCCCGGTAGAGGACGGCGGTGAAACGCCGGATCTCCTCCTTCGAGGCGGGTTCCCCGCCGCGAAGTTTTCGTGGGAGGGCCGGGTCCGCCGCCAGCCCACGGCCAAACATCAGGCGGCTGACGGCGGGGTATTTCCCCCGGAATTCCTCCACCTGCGCCACCGTCCGGAGCTCCCCGTTGTAGCAGAGGGGTAGGCGGCAGTCCGGCAGGACCCGGGCAAAGGCTTCCTCATGGATGGGCTTCTGGTAGAAGTCCTTCTGCACCCGGGGGTGGAGGGTCAGCTCCGCGATGGGATAGCGGTTGTAGATCTCCAGGATCCTCGGGAACTCGTCCTCCGCCCGGAGGCCCAGGCGGGTCTTGACGGAGACGGCGATGGGGAGGCCGGCGGAAAAGACCGTCTCAAGGAAGCGATCCAGCTCGTCGGGACGCGCCAGAAAGCCGGAGCCCTTCCCCTTGGCCACCACCGTTCCGGAGGGGCAGCCCAGGTTCAGATTCACCTCGGGATAACCCAGATCAGAAAGATATCTGGCCGCCCAGAGGAAGTCCTCCGCCCGGCAGGTCATCAGCTGGGGCACCACGAAGACACCCTGGTTTGCCGCCGGATCCAGGTCCCGCCAGTCCCGTTCCGGGATGCACTGGTCCCGGGTGGGAGAGAAGAAGGGGGTGTAGTACTTCTCCACCCCGCCGAACATCTCCTGATGGGTCCTGCGCCAGAGCCAGGTGGTGATGCCCTGCATGGGGGCGGCGTAGTATCGCATGGCGGCGTCTCCTGTCGTTTCATCTCGGGTCTGACCCGGAAAACGGCGCGGGGCATCCCCCGCGCCGCGGTGGTTTCCGCTGTGGACAGGGGGATGCTCAGTCCCGGTGTCCGGAGACGGTGCTGTCCTTCAGCAGCACGTCGTGGGCCCCGCCCTCCACGATGGAGGTGGCGCTGACCAGGGTCAGCTTGGCCTTCTCCCGAAGCTCCGGGATGGTGAGGGCGCCGCAGTTGCACATGGTGGAGCGGATCTTGGCGAGGGTAGTTGCCATGCCGTCGGAGAGGGTGCCGGCATAGGGGACGTAGGAGTCCACGCCCTCCTCAAAGCTCAGCTTGGCCGCGCCGCCCAGATCGTAGCGCTGCCAGTTCCGGGCCCGGGCGCTGCCTTCGCCCCAGTACTCCTTCATGTAGCTGCCGCCGATGAGGACCTTGGCGGAGGGGCTCTCGTCAAAGCGGGAGAAGTAGCGGCCCAGCATGCAGAAGTCCGCGCCCATGGCGAGAGCCAGGGTTATGTGGTAGTCCTGGACGATACCGCCGTCCGCGCAGATGGGCACGTAGACGCCCGTCTCCTCGAAATACTTGTCCCGGGCCTCCGCCACGTCGATGACGGCGGTGGCCTGACCCCGGCCGATGCCCTTGGTCTCCCGGGTGATGCAGATGGAGCCGCCGCCGATACCCACTTTCACGAAGTCGGCCCCGGCGTCCGCCAGGAAACGGAAGCCCTCAGCATCCACCACATTGCCGGCACCCACCTTGACGCTGTCGCCGTACTGGGAGCGGATCCACTGAAGGCACTGCTGCTGCCAGTAGGAGTAACCCTCGGAGGAATCCATCACCAGGACGTCCGCCCCGGCCTCCACCAGGGCAGGGACCCGCTCGGCATAGTCCCGGGTGTTGATGCCGGCGCCCACCACGTAGCGCTTGTGGCCGTCCAGCAGTTCCAAGGGATGGTCCTTGTGGCTGTCATAATCCTTCCGGAAAACAAAGGAGGAGAGGTTGCCCTTGGCGTCCAGCACCGGCAGGGCGTTGAGCTTGTGATCCCAGAGCATGTCGTTGGCTTCCTTCAAAGAGACGCCCAGGGGCGCGGAGACGATCTTCCCCGCCGGGGTCATGAAGTCCGTGACGGGAGTATCCAGGGCCATGCGGCTCACCCGGTAGTCCCGGCTGGTGACAAGGCCCAGGAGCTTTCCATTTCCGCTGCCGTCCTCCGTGACGGCCATGGTGGAGTGGCCGGTGCGCTCCTTCAGGGCCAGCACATCCCGGAGGGTGGCGGTGGGCAGGAGGTTGGAATCGCTGGGGACAAAGCCTGCCTTACAGCTCTTTACCTTCCGGACCATCTCCGCCTGCTCTTCAATGGGCTGGGAGACATAGATGAAGGCGATGCCGCCCTCCCGGGCCAGGGCCACGCCCATCTTCTCGCCGGAAACGGCCTGCATCACGGCGGAGACCATGGGGACATTCATGGTCAGGGGGCAGTCCTCCCCCTTGCGGTAGCGGACCACCGGGGTCTTCAGGGAAACGTTGGCGGGGATGGCGTCGGGTCCGGAGTAACCGGGCACCAGCAGGTACTCGCTGAAAGTGTGGGAGGGTTTCTGGAAGTAGAATGCCATAGCGTTACCTCGTTCCTTTGTAGTAGAAGTGATCGCGGATTCGGATCCCCCTTGGTTGGCAAGGGCAAGCACGGTTTTCAGGGCGGAAGCGACCGCGGGAAAAGGCAAGGGCTTTTCCTCCCCTTTAATGGTGGAAAAGGCGGAGGCCGGTGAAGCACATGGTGATGCCATACTTATCAGCGGCTGCGATAACGTGGTCATCCCGGATGGAGCCGCCGGGCTGGACGATATAGGAGACGCCGGAGCGGCGGGCCCGCTCCACGTTATCCCCGAAGGGGAAGAAGGCGTCGCTGCCCACGGTGACGCCGGAGACCCGGGAGAGGTACGCCCGCTTCTCCGCCGCCGTCAGGGGCCCGGGACGGGCTGTGAAGGTCTGCTGCCAGCTTCCCTCCGCCAGGAGGGCGTCCTGCTCCTCCCCGGATAGGTAGCAATCAATGGCGTTGTCCCGGTCCGGGCGGCGGATGCCCTCCCGGAAGGGCAGGGAAAGGACCTTGGGGTGGCGGCGGAGAAACCAGTTGTCCGCCTTCGTCCCGGCCAGGCGGGTGCAGTGGATACGGCTCTGCTGCCCGGCCCCCACGCCGATGGTCTGTCCGTCAAAGACGTAGCAGACGGAGTTGGACTGGGTGTACTTGAGGGTGATAAGGGCGACGATCATATCCCGCCTGGCGCTCTCCGGCAGGTCACGGCTCTCCGTCACGATGTTTCCAAGGAGGCTCTCGTCGATGCGGACGAAGTTACGGCCCTGCTCAAAGGTGATGCCGAAGACATCCTTGCACTCCTGCTGGGGCGGCACGTAGGCGGGATCCATGGCGACAATGCTATAGCCGCCCTTCTTCTTGGTTTTCAGAATGGCCAGGGCCTCCGGCGTGTAGCCCGGTGCGATGACGCCGTCTGAAACCTCGTCCTTCAAATAGCGGGCGGTATCGGCGTCGCAGACGTCGCTGAGGGCCGCCCAGTCGCCATAGGAACAGAGCCGGTCCGCCCCCCGGGCCCGGATGTAGGCGCAGGCCAGGGGGGAGAGGGGCTCGTCCCCCGTCACGAAGAAGGCGCGGCGGTCCTCCGCCGTCAGGGGCAGGCCCAGGGCCGCCCCGGCAGGGGAGACATGCTTGAAGCTGGCGGCAGCGGGCAGACCCGCGGCCTCCCGCAGCTCCCGCACAAGCTGCCAGGCATTGAGGGCGTCCAGGAAGTTGATGTAGCCGGGCCGGCCGTTCAGCACCCGGAGGGGAAGGTCCCCGCCATCCTTCCGGGTGAGGCAGGCAGGCTTCTGGTGCGGATTGCAGCCGTATTTGAGTTCCAGTTTCTCCATCTTGCCCTCCTCAGAGCTTCTTGCGCATCACCGTGTGACGAATGATGCCGTCCACATAGTACTGGTTGGAGCAGAAGACGGGGTTGCCGTCGATATCGTAGTCCACCTCGTCCATGTTGAGGAGAGGCGTACCCACTGGCACCTGGAAGATGGCGGAGAGCCGCTCATCCGCCGCGGCGGGGCGCACGTCCGTGAGATCCAGATAGGGGATCACATGGCAGAATTCCTCCAAAAAGTGGAAGATGGGGAGCTTATAATCCTGTGCTGTAGCGCCCTGGCGGACCAGGCGCTGGTTTACCACGTCCTCGCAGTAGATGGCAGGGATGCTGTCCGCGCTGACAAGACGGGAGACCCGGACGATGGGATCCCCGGAGACCAGATGGAGCTGGGCCGCGATCTTCTCGCTGGCGGTATCCTCCATCACGTGGACGTAGTCCACTCTCGGCTGGCGGCCGCTCTGGCGGATCATGTCCGAGAACTCCACCTCGATGTCCATCCGAGTGGGAACGTTGAAGACGTAGCGGTTGATAAGGGTACCCACGCCGTGGCGGCGGGTGATGAAGCCCTCCCGCTCCAGGGAGGCCAGGATGTCCCGCAGCTGCGTGCGGCTGATACCCAGCTTCTCGGCAAGAACGCTCTCCCGGGGGAGACGGCTGCCGTGGGAGTACTCTCCCGTCTGCATGGCCTGCAGCAGATACTGGCGGATGGTCCGGGAGGGATCGGGGTAATCGTGGTTGGTCATACTCGCACCTCACAGGAAAACTCTTCTTGATAGGTAGTACCAATTCAGTATAAAGGAACCGGGGAAAAAACGCAAGAGGAAAGTTTATGCAAAGCCTGATCAAAAGCTTTCCAAGCTTTTGATCAGCCCGAAGCGAGTCGGCTTTTATGAGACGGCGCGGAGCGCAGGGGATTTCAAAGGAAAGGGTTTCATTTCGTATCAGTATCAGCCCTTTCGGCGTTCTGCCCGGATTTTCCTCCCGGAAGCGCAGCAGGGATAGGAGAGTGGGCCGAAAGTGCGGAAAGGTGGGTTTTTCCCCTTGTGCCGGGCGAAATGCGTGGTATAATATTTTTTGTATGCGTTTCTCTAATGACAGCTATCAATCCCGGCGGGATGCCGGAGCATCGAGCGCGAAAGGGATGCACAGCCAATGAATGTAGCTTCGATCATCACCCTGCTGGGGGGCCTGGCCTTCTTCCTCTTCGGCATGTCTCTCATGGGGGACGCCCTGAAAAAGGTCGCCGGCGGTAAGCTGGAGACCACGCTGGGCCGCCTCACCTCCACGCCTCTCAAGGGCGTCCTGCTGGGCGCTTTCGTCACGGCGGTGATCCAGTCCTCCTCTGCCACCACGGTGATGGTTGTTGGCTTCGTCAACTCCGGCATCATGCAGCTGCCTCAGGCCATCGCTATCATCATGGGCGCGAACATCGGCACCACCGCCACTGGCTGGATTTTGAGCCTTGCCAATGTGGGCTCCTCCGGGGCAGCAAGCCTCTTCTCCACTGCCACCATCTTCGCGGTGGTGGCTGTTATCGGCATCGTGCTCTACATGACGGGAAAGACCACAGCCCAGAAGAACATCGGCGTCATCCTGCTGGCCCTCAGTGTTCTTATGAGCGGGATGAAAACCATGTCCGCTGCCATGAAGCCCCTGCAGGAAAGCGAGTCCTTCCTCCGGGTGCTGACGGTGGTGGAGAACCCTGTGGTGGCCATCGGCATTGGCATCGCCGTGACGGCGGTGCTGCAGAGCTGCTCCGCCTCCGTGGGTATTTTGCAGGCGCTCTCGGCCACCGGGGCCATCGGCAGCCGCATTGCCCTTTTCATGATCATCGGCAGCGGCATCGGCGCCTGCGTGCCGGTGCTGCTCTCCGCCATCGGCGCCAAGAAAAACGCCAAGCGGGCGGCCTTCTCCTACCTCTTCTTTAACCTCTTGGGCGGTGGGATGTTCCTGCTCCTCTTCCTGATCGCGGACGGCATCTGGGGGCCTTTCCCCCTCCTCACCGGGGCCGCCACCAGCGTGGGCATCGCCCAGCTGAACACCGCCTTCAAGATCGCAGCGGTGCTGCTGGTCTTTCCCCTGCGCTCCCTGCTGGAGCGGATGGCCGTCCGGGCCTTCCCGGACGCGCCGGAGGACGAGGAGGAGAAGGCCCTGGAGACGGATCTGCTGGACGAGCGCTTTTTGAACTATCCCCCGGTGGCCCTGGAGCAGGCTGCAGCCACCGTGGAGCGGATGGCAAAGGCCGCCCAGAAAAACCTTATCCAGGCAGTGGACCTGCTGATGGAGTACCGGCCGGAGGCCTTTGCCAAGGTGGAGACCCGGGAGGAGCGGGTGGACCGCTTCGAGGACAAGCTGGGGAGCTATCTGGTAAAGCTCTCCTCCCAAGGCCTTTCGGACCGCGAGAACCGCCTCTCCGCCATGCTGCTCCAGAGCCTCACCAACTTAGAGCGTATCTCGGACCACGCCATGAACATCGCGGAGCTGGGGCAGGAGCTTTCCCGCCGGGGCGAGCGCTTCTCCCCCGTGGCCAATGAGAGCCTTGCCATCTGTGAGGGAGCTGTGGAGGAGATCCTGGGGCTCACCATCCGGGCTCTCACCATGAACGACCTGGACGCCGCCCTGCGGGTGGAGCCGCTGGAGGACACCATCGACATCCTGACAGAGCGGCTGAAGGCCCAGCACGTGGCCCGGCTGCAGAGCGGGCAGTGCACCCTGAGCCGGGGCTTCGTCTTCAACGACTGTGTCAATAACTTTGAGCGGGTGGCAGACCACTGCTCCAATATCGCCCTCATCGTGCTGGAGAACCAGAGCACCCTGGACCTGGAGACCCATTCCAACATGGAGAACCTGAAAAAGTCCCACCGGGAGGAGTACGAGAAGCGGACGCGGGAGTACGGCCAGGAGTACCTGGGCGCCCTGGCCCGTCTGGCGGAGCCCGCCGGCGAGGGGCCGGGCGGCGCCCAGATCTCCCTCTTCCAATAGAACGAAGCGGAGCGGTACGAATTTGTGCCGCTCCGAAATTTTCTCTTGCCTCTGACGTTGCGTCATAGCCTATTCTGATACTACTCTCCCATTAAAATCATTAAAATAAGATATTTTATACTAATTCTTGATAAAAAGATTGAATCAGCAGCGCAGGGATATTGGTGCA
>CAMBID010000020.1 GCA_945867445.1 uncultured Clostridia bacterium
GCTGGCCTTTGCCGCGGCCTATGCCCTGACCCAGGGCATCAAGGGCAGCAACCTTTACCGCACCGTCTTCTTCATGCCCAACCTCATCGGCGGCATCGTCCTGGGCCACATCTGGTCCATGATCTTTGACGGCATCCTCTCCCGCTACGGTACCTCCATCCTGCTGGAGACGAAATACGGCTTTTGGGGCCTTGTGATCTTGATGTGCTGGCAGCAGGTGGGCTACATGATGATCATATACATCGCGGGGCTCCAGGCAGTGCCGGAGGATATGCTGGAGGCCGCCAAGATCGACGGCGCCAGCCGCTGGCAGACCCTCTGGAAGGTCACCATCCCCAACGTGATGCCCTCCATCACCATCTGCACCTTCCTGACCCTCACCAACGGCTTCAAGCTCTTCGACCAGAACCTGGCATTGACCGCCGGCCAGCCCTACCTCATCCAGCCGGATGGCTCCGTCATCAAGACCACCGAAATGCTGGCCCTGAACATCTATAATACGTTCTACGGCCAGAATGTCAACGCCCGGGGTACCGCCCAGGCCAAGGCCGTCCTCTTCTTCCTGCTGGTGGCCTCCATCGGCCTTCTGCAGCTTCGGGCCACCCGCAACAAGGAGGTGCAGCAGTAATGAAAGGAAAGACCCTCTCCGCCCAGCGGCGGCGCAAGCTGATCCTCTCCGTCGTGTTGGCTGTCATCTGCGTCATCTACGTGCTTCCCATGGTGACGGTGGTGTTGAACTCCTTCAAGCTCAACACCTTCGTCAAGACGGACACCTTCGCCCTGCCCACAGGGGAGAGCTTTGCCGGTTGGTCCAACTTCATCAAGGGCATGACCTTCGGCAACTATCCCTTCTGGAAGTCCGTCTTCTACAGCTTCTTCATCACCATCGTCTCCACGGGGCTGATTCTGCTCTGCACCTCCATGGCGGCCTGGTACATTGCCCGGGTGGACAGCCTGGTGTGCCGCATCGTGTACTACCTCTGCGTCTTCTCCATGGTGGTGCCCTTCCAGATGGTGATGTTCACCCTCTCCAAGACCGCGGACACGCTCAAGCTCAACACCCCCTGGACCATCCCCATCATCTACCTGGGCTTCGGCGCGGGGCTTGCGATCTTCATGTTCGTGGGCTTCGTGAAGTCCATTCCCCTGGAGATCGAGGAAGCCGCCGCCATTGACGGCTGCGGCCCCCTGCGGACCTATTTCTCCGTGGTTTTCCCCATGCTGAAGCCCACCATGATCTCCGTGGGCATCCTGGAGATCATGTGGGTCTGGAACGACTACCTCCTGCCCTACCTGGTGCTGGACAACACCAAGTATAAGACCATTCCCATCCATATCCAGTATCTCAAGGGCAGCTACGGCACCGTGGATCTGGGCGCCACCATGGCCCTGATCCTGCTGAGCATCCTCCCCGTCATCATATTCTACCTCCTCTGCCAGAAGCACATCATCAAGGGCGTGGCCGCCGGCGCGGTGAAGGGGTAAGAGAGTATGGCTGTTACCATCCGTGATATCGCCCGGGAGTCCGGCTACGCCGTGGGAACGGTGTCCCGGGTCCTGAACCATCATCCTGACGTCAGCGAGACCGCCCGCCAACGCATCATGGCGGTGGTGGAGGCCCACGGCTTCACCCCCAACTCCAATGCCCGGCACCTGAAGCAGAGCGTCAGCCGCAGCGTCGCCATCATTGTCAAGGGCAGCAGCAACCTTCTCTTTGCCGACATGGTGGAGCGGGCCCAGAACTGTCTGCAGAGCAGGGGCTTCGATACCGCCGTCCACTATCTGGACGAGGACGCCAACGAGGTGGCCTTTGCCGCCATTGTGGCCAGGGAGTATAAGCCGAGAGGATTCCTCTTCCTGGGCGGCAACCTGGACTGCTTCCGTTCGGATTTCGCCGCCATCAGCGCCCCGGCGGTGCTGCTGACCAACTCAGCCCGGGGGATGGACTTTCCCAATCTCTCCAGCGTCACCACGGACGATACCGCCGCCGCCCGCCGCGCCATGGACCTGCTTCTGGAGGGAGGGCACCGGCGGGTGGGCATCCTGGGCGTGAACTTCGACTGCGCCCAGATCAGCTACAGCCGCTTTCTGGGCTGCCAGGAGAGCTTTGAGGCGCACGGCCTGGTCCTGGACGCAGCCTGGACGGAGTACTGCCGCTACTCTATGGCGGAGGGCTACGCCGCCGCCGGGCGCATCCTGGACCGGACGGAGGGGCTCACTGCCCTCTTCGCCCTCTCGGACGTCATGGCCATCGGGGCCATCCGCTGCCTCCGGGACCGGGGGCTCCGGGTGCCGGAGGATATCTCCGTGGTAGGCTTTGACGGCGTGGCCTTGGGGGAGTACTGCGTCCCCCGGCTCACCACTATCCGCCAGGATACCCGCTCCATGGTGCTGCGGGCGGCGGAGATCCTGCTGAGCCGCCTGGACGGGGAACTGCCCCCGGTCTATGAGACCATTCCTTTCACTGTGATCCCCGGCGAGAGCGCCGCAGCCATCGGCTGAGCACTCCCGTCCTATTCCATTCATGCGAGGTGGTTCCTCTGAAACGCAGCGCCGGTATTCTTCTCCCGGTCTTCTCCCTGCCGTCCCCCTGGGGCATCGGCACCATGGGAGCGGCCGCCCGGGAGTTTCTCCTCTTCCTGGAAGAGGCAGGGCAGTCCTACTGGCAGGTCCTGCCCCTGGGCGAAACCAGCTTCGGCGACTCGCCGTATCAGTCCTTTTCCTCCTTCGCCGGGAACCCCTACCTCATCGACCTGGATCTCCTTCGGGAGGAAGGCCTTCTGACACCGGAGGACTACCAAGGCCTTCCCTGGGGGGAGGACCCCCGGCGGGTAGACTACGCTCTCCTCTACCGCCAGCGGCGGCAGGTGCTGCGGAAGGCCGCGGAGCGGCTGCTGGCAGCGCCGCCGGCGGAATTTGCACCTTTCTGCCGGGAGAACGCCTTCTGGCTGGAGGATTACGCCCTCTTTACGGCCCTGAAGGCCCGGCAGGACGGGGACCCCTGGTGGAACTGGAAGGATGAGCTTCGCCTCCGGCAGCCGGAGGCGCTGGAGGCCGCCCGGGCGGAGCTCCGGCATGAGCTCTGCCTCCACCGGGCGGTGCAGTTCCTCTTCTTCCGGCAGTGGAACGCCCTGCGGGCATTCGCTCATGCCCACGGGGTGTCCCTCATCGGGGATCTCCCCATCTATACGGCGTCGGACTCCGCGGACGTCTGGAGTGCGCCGGAGCAGTTCCAGCTGGACGGGGCGGGCCATCCCACGGAAGTCGCCGGCTGCCCGCCGGACGGCTTCTCCCCGGACGGGCAGCTCTGGGGAAACTACCTCTTCGACTGGGAGCGCATGGCGGGGGACGGCTACCGCTGGTGGCAGCGCCGGGTTCTCTTCCAGCTGCGGCTCTATGACATCCTGCGCATCGACCACTTCCGCGGCTTTGACGCCTACTACGCCATCCCCGCCGGAGATGCCACTACCCGGAACGGCCGCTGGCGTCCGGGGCCGGGCATCGCCCTCTTTCGGACGCTGACGGCGGCGTATGGAAAGCCCCTGCCGATCATTGCGGAGGATCTGGGCTTCCTGTCGGACTCCGTTCGGGAATTGGTGCAAGCGACCGGCTACCCCGGCATGAAGGTGCTGGAGCTGGCCTTCGACAGCCGGGACAGCGGGGCCTCGGAGTGGCTGCCCCACCGCATTGGGGAGCACTGCGTTGTCTACACCGGTACCCACGATAACGATACCATCCTGGGCTGGGCGGCCACCGCCCCGGCCGCCGACGTGGCCTTTGCCCGGGATTACCTGAAGCTGGGCGACCGCCAGGACTGGAACTGGGCCATGATGGATGCTGCCTGGGAAAGCCCTGCGGAGTTGGCCGTGATGCAGGTCCAGGATCTGCTGGGGCTGGGCCATGAGGGGCGGATGAACACCCCCTCTACCCTGGGCGGCAACTGGCTCTGGCGCCTGCTGCCTGGCGAGCTGACGGAAGACCTGGCCCGCACTGTCCGGGAACGGATGGAGCGGTTCGGACGGGTATCATACTAATTCTTGATAAAAATCTTTAATATCAGCTTGGTCTATTGGCGCAATACTGCGTTATCGTCACTTGCCATACACAAAGTATGGCGGCGCTCCGCTGCCTTGTCTTGCACCAATATCCCTGCGCTGCTGATTCAATCTTTTTATCAAGAAAGAGTATAAGAAGTTGAAAGAGAAAGATTCCAGCGATATCCTGGCCCTTTTGGCCGGGATATCGCCGGAATCTGCGATTTGTTGGCGCGGCGGCGGGCCGATGCTTTCGACAGAACCGGCAGAGGAGGACCGATGTGCCCGCCCGTCGTTTCCTTCGCCCCTATCCCCGCCGGGGGCGGGGGACAAGGGGTCATGGGCTGTCAGCCCATGTTCTCTGTCAGCTCGGCGACGTCCTGGAGGACCCAACGGGGCTGGACCCCGCTGGTCTGGAGGTCGTTCCGGCTGCTCTCGCCGGAGAGGACCAGGACGCTGTCGATGCCGGCGTTGGCGGCGCAGGCGATGTCCGTGTAGAGCCGGTCGCCCACGAGGACAGTCTCCTCCGGGGAAAAGCCCGTGCTCTCCATAGCGAGAAGCGCCATCTCCGGCTGGGGCTTACCGATGACCTTCGGGCGGCGGCCCGTGGCCCGGAACAGCATCTCGCAGACGCTGCCGCAGTCCGGCACGTAGCCGTACCAGGTAGGGCAGACCCAGTCTGGATTGGTGGCCAGGAATTCCACGCCCCGGTTCAGGAGGATGCAGGCGTCCTCCAGCTTCTGAAAGGTCAGCTCCGTGTCAAAGCCGCAGATGAGGACTTCCGCCTCGTCCCGGTCCGCGGTCACGGTAAAGCCCGCCTGCCGGAGCTGGGACCGGAAGGATTCCGTCCCGGCGGCGTAGAGAGCCTTGCTCTGATAGTCCCCCTTCCGGAGGAAGAGGATCAGGGCGTCCACGGAGGTCAAAAAGTCCTCCGGCGTGCTCTTGATGCCCAGGCGGCGGAGCTTTTCCACATAGGCGTCCGCCCCCCGGGAGGAGTTGTTGGTGAGGAAGAGGTAGCGCCCGCCCTTCTCCCGGATGCGCCGGAGGAAGGGAAGGGTGCCGGGGAAGAGGGCATCGTCCAGATAGAGCGTGCCGTCCATGTCCAGCAGGAATAAGCGCTTGTCAGTGAGTTCTGCCATGGGGGGCCTCCTTGCTTTGGATCATACTAGTTCTTGATAAAAAGCTTTCAAAGCTTTTGATAGCGCCGCAGGCGCGTCAAGAACTTATGAGACGGCTTTTGCGGCAGACTGCCGCAAAAGGGCGACGCTGACAGCGGCGCCTTCTTGATAAAAATCAAAGATTTTTATCAAGAAAGAGTATCAGAAGGGAACTGCCGGGGCGGCACGGCCGCCCCGGCAGCAGTTTCTCAGCCGTAGCTGCGGGTGAAGGTCACATGGGCGGAGCGGGCGGTGCCGAAGAGCTCCGGCCCGGAGAGGACCCGGACCTTCAGGCTGTCCCAGTCCGGGGACAGGGCCAGCACGCCCTGCTGCGCGCCGTCGCCCTCGTCATAGAGGCAGTAGTACACAGCGATGCCCTCGCCGGTGACGCCCAGGCAGGTATAGCTGCCGAAGTGGTTCACCGTGTCCCGGGGGGCCTGGGGATCGCTGACCTGGAAGGTGAGCGTCCCGTCACTGTTGAAGAAGATGTTATACAGGCTCTCGTAGCTTCCGCCGCCCTGATTCTCGTGGCTCACGGCCTCAGAGCACCAGTTCCCGTCCCAGAGGCTGCCCAGGCTCGCGCACTCCGCGGCAAAGATGGCGTCCGCCAGGTCCACCTTCCCGCCGGCAGTATCGGCATAGAGGGTGGGAAGGCCTGTCTCCTCCGCGCTGCCGCTCTCAACGCGCTTCACGCCGGAAACATCCGGCAAAGGCGAGCTTACGCAGAGGATGCCGCCCTGCAGCCCCTCCGCCACATTCACGCACTCCGCCCGGCCCTCCTCCGTCCGGAGCAGGACATAGGGGCGGAAATCCGGCCCCATACTGCCGCAGAAGAGGGCGTCATAGCGGCCGTAAAGCCCCTCCACGGGATAGGGCGTGCCGAACTGGACGTCCTGCCCGTCAAAGTACGCCCGGGCCTCCGCCGTATCCTGCACGGTGACGGTGAGCTTGCCCGCCGCCAGCTCCGCTGTGATAAAGCCGCAGGCGGCGGAAATGGGCTGGGCCGGGGAGACGGGAGTGAAGTCCAGGGGAAGGGGCCGCTCATACCACTCGGCCCCCGCCGGGGAGGCGATGGGCACGATGGCGGTGAGCCGGCCATCCTCCGCAAGGTACAGGGGCAGATCCTCCGTCAGGTTGTCCCGGGAGAGGGTCTTGGCCCGGAGCTCCGTCATAATGGCAGCGCTCTCCGCCGTGTAGGAGTAATTGCTGTCAAAATACCGGGCGGCGGTGCGGCGCAGGGTCTCCAGATAGTCCTCCGGCTGGATATCCAGCCGCTCCAGCAGGGCCCCGTTGCCCACCCGCTCCCGGGCCTGGAAGTCGTAGTTCCAGGCGGCGTAAACCGTGTAGTCCGTGTCCATCTCCGCCTGGACCAGGAGGCTCAGGAGGCTCCCCTGCCAGTGGGTGGTCCAGGAGACGCTGAGGACCGCCAGGGAGCAGCCGCTCTCCATGCAGGCAATGGCGTCCTCCGCCGCGCTGCCGAAGATGTCCCAGATCTCCTGGTTGACGGTCTGCGCCTCGGCGCTCTCGTCCCGCAGCTCCGGCACATGGAAGGTGTAGCGGTACTCGTTGCCCAGGGAATCGGTGTAGCTGCCCTCCTGGGTCATCGCCTCCCCCAGGAGGCTGTCATCATAGTGCTCCCCGGCGCTGCCGGAGGAGGTTCCGGGCTGGCCGCAGGCGGTCAGTCCCGCCGCCAGCGCCAGAGTACTGAGGATCGCCGCCAGGCGGCGCAGATGTTTTCTCATACGCTTCTTCCTTTCATCAAGCTCTCCGCGATGACGGCCAGAGCCGCTTCCGGTCCTGCGGTGATGGCGGGGGCAGGAAGGGCTTTTCCGGCACCTGCTCGCAGCAGCAGAGCGCATGGAGGAAGGCCCCGGTGGTCGCCATCAGGCGGCAGAGGGTACAGCTGCGGAGATACGCCCCGGCGCTGAGATTCCGCTGGGCCGGGACGGGCCTCATACTCCACCGGCAGCTGCCGCTTCAGGATCTCCGCGCCGCCGATGGCGTCCGGCGGGCGGGACACTGCCTCCCGGGCGGCGTTGATGGCGTCCGGGAGGAAGGGTTCGAAGCCGGTGACCGGGATCTTCATAGGCGCCTCTCGCTTTCTACGGGGGTATTCTACCATATTCCGCCTGTCAACGCAATGGGGGTCTCAGTCCTCCAGGAAATCCCGGTACTCCGCATCGGTGGAAAAGAGGATGTACTTCCCCAGCCATGTCACATAGCCCATGTAACCCGCCGCTGTGCTGTAACCCTTCATACTGTGCTCCTTCCGCCCCGCTGGAGGTTCCGTTTTCTTTCTGTCCCCATGATATCGCATTATTAGCCCAATTTTTCGGACACTTTCCGGAAAGCGGGCCGCTTGCGGAGCCGGGGGAGCCGTGGTAGAATGAGGGAAAATCCCTGCGGGGGATCGGGAGGCGCGCATGATCAGGACAATTCTCTGGGATGTGGACGGCACGCTGCTGGACTTCGCGGCGGCGGAGCGGGCGGCCATGGAGGGGCTCTACCGGGACTTCGGCCTGGGGGACTGCTCCGGGGAGGCGCTGGGGCGATATTCCGCCATCAACCGGCGGTACTGGGAGAGCCTGGAGCGGGGGGAGATCACAAAGCCGGAGCTCCTGGTCCGGCGCTTCCAGGACTTTTTCCGGGGCGAGGGGCTTGCCGTGGACGCGGAAGCCTTCAACGCGGCCTATCAGTCCCGGCTTGGTACCACCGCCGTCCCGCGGGATGACAGCGTGGAGCTGGTGCGGTCCCTTCGGGGACGGGTGCGGCAGTATGCAGTCTCCAACGGCACCGTCATCGCCCAGACGCGGAAGCTCCGCCGCTCCGGTCTGGATGCCCTGATGGACGGCGTCTTCCTCTCGGAGAAATTAGGGGCGGAGAAGCCGGATGCTGCCTTCTTTGACGCCGTCTTTGCCGCCATCGGCCCGGTGGAGCGGGGGGAGGTGATGATCGTGGGGGACTCCCTCACCAGCGACATCCGGGGCGGGCGAAATGCCGGCATCGTCACCTGCTGGTACAGCCCCGAGGGCGGGGCAAGCGACCTCCCGGACCACACCATCCGGGACCTCCGGGAGGTCTATGGATTTCTGTGAGCGGGCAGATCCATGTGCTGAAGAGGCGGAGCGGAATGGGAAGGAGAACGCGTCCTGGCTAATTTCCGCATCAACGAAATGCCTGCGAGGCAAAGCGCGCTGCAGGAAAATACAAAGACCAGTGGGAAGGGAGCTCGCCGGAAGTCAGGAAAAACAAATTGCTTTGGCTGCTGGGGGAG
>CAMBID010000021.1 GCA_945867445.1 uncultured Clostridia bacterium
GATAGTTCATGAGGCAGTGGGTCTCGCCCCCCAGCAGGTATTTCCGCCGCCGGGAGTAGGCGATCTTGTTGCTGCCGTCCTCCCAGACCTCGCCCAGGAGAAGGCAGTCCGGCTTGGTCTCGTCCATGGCCTGGCGAATGCCGGCGAGGAAGTCATCCGGCAGCTCGTCCGCCACGTCCAGCCGCCAGCCGTCGGCCCCGGCCCGGAGCCAGTGGCGGATGACGGAATCCTCCCCCTGATAAATGAACGCCTGATAGCTGGGCTCCCCCTTGTTGGCGGCGGGCAGGTCCCGGATACCCCACCAGGCGTCGTAGTCCGTGGGCCAGGGATGGAAGGAAAACCAGTGGTAGTAGGGGGAGTCCTGGCTCTGGGCGGCGCCGACGGTGTCGTAGCGACCCTGGGCGTTGAAGTAGCGGCTGTCCCTGCCGCTGTGGTTGAAGACTCCGTCCAAAATCACCCGGATGCCGTGCCCATGGGCCTCCACACAGAGCTGGCGGAAGTCCTCCTCCGTCCCCAGCATGGGGTCAATGCGGCGGTAGTCGCCGGTATTGTAGCGGTGGTTGGTGCTGGCCTCAAAGATGGGGCAGAGGTACAGGGTCTCCACCCCCAGCTCCGCAAGATACGGCAGCTTCTCCCGGATGCCGGCCAGATCTCCGCCGAAGAAGTCCCGGCAGTACTCGCCGTCCTGATCCGGCAGATAGTCCGGGATGTCCTCCCAGTTTTCGTGGAGGCGGCGGCCCGAGGGCATTTTTGCCATGTCCGGCAACCGGGAGCGCCGGAAGCGGTCCGGGAAGATCTGATAGGTGAGCCCCTCCCCGAACCAGCCGGGGGTGGGGGCGGCGGCGTCGTAGACCGTCATCTGCCAGAAGTCCCGGGCTTCCCTGCACCAGCCGGATCTGTCCAGATACCGGACGCTGCCGTCCGCCCGGGTGAAGCGGAAGGCGTACCAGCAGAGCTCCGGCTCCGCCGGGGCCGGGAAGGTCAGGGAAAAGCGCTGCCGCTCCCCGTCCCGTCCCTCCGCCAGCAGCTCCCGCTCCTGCTGCAGTCCGGCGAACTCCTCCCGGAGCAGCAGCGTGCAGCGGACGAAGCCCTCCCGCGCCTCCGGCCGGACATGCAGGGTAACGCACTCCCCGCAGGGCACCGCCCCGAAGGGGAATTTGCACAGCGTGCAGCGGGGATCAAACACAAAGGGTTCAGACATAAGCGCTCCTTTTCGATAGCCAATAACTGATTACGGTAAACTAAATCTGCGATTGATACGCGAGCATTGACGGTTGAAAACAGCGGGGCGGCCCGGCGTGTCCTGCAGCGGCCCGGCAGACCCGCGGGGACGGGGCTGTCCCCGCCCCCGCGTTTCCGCCAGACGCCCTGCCGGGGACGTGCTTCAGGCGGAGGGGATCTGCTCCCCGAGCTTACGGCACCAGCTGATTCTCTCCCTGGATGGGGGTGTCAATCTTCGGTACGCTGAACCAGGCGTTGAGGATCTGCACCGCCGCCGGGGTGATATTTGCGCCGGCATCGGCCTTCTCCACCACGATGGCCACGGCGATCTCCGGGTTCTCATAGGGCCCAAAGCAGACGAAGATGCCGTTGTTCTCCGCCTCGCCGCCCATCTGGGCGGTGCCGGTCTTGGCGCCGGCGGTGACCACGCAGTCCTTAAAGTACCCGGCCAGGGACCCGGTGGTGTAGCCCAGCATGCCCTTCTTGATGGCGTCCAGATACTCCGGCTGGATGTCGATGGTGTTGAGAGGCGTGCTGTCCCCCAGGGCCAGGACCTCGCTGCCGTCGGCGGAGCGGACCTCCTTGAGCAGGTGGGCCGGGCAGTGCTGTCCGCCGGAGACCAGGGTCGCCAGGGCATTGGCCAGCTGGAGGGGGGAGTAGAGCTGGTTTGCCTGGCCAAAGGCCGCCCAGGGGGCCAGATCCTGCCCCTCCGCCTGGGTGGGCAGGGAGCCGGCGGCGTCGCCGATCTCAATGCCGGTCTTGCTGCCGAGGCCGAAGGCGGCGTAGTAATCCCGCAGGGTGTCCATTCCCATGCGGTAGCCCATCTCCGCGAAGAAGTAGTTGCAGGAGTTGGTGATGGCGGAGGTGACGTTGACCTTGCCGTGGCCGCTGCGGTTCCAGCAGTTAAGGCCGCCGACCCAGGTGGTGGAGGGATATTTCCAGTAGCCGGTGTCGTTGAAGGTATCCCGGGGAGTGACGGCCCCGCTGTCGAGAGCGGCGAAGGCCGTGATGGGCTTCAATGTGGAGCCCGGGGGATAGAGGCCGTTGGTGGCCCGGTTCACCAGGGGACGGCCCTCCGTGTCCGCGGAGAGCTCCGCGTAGTCCTGGAAGTACCGGGAGAGGTCGTAGTCCGGGTAGGAGGCCAGGGCCAGTACCTCCCCGGTGCCCACCTGGATGACGGCGGCGGCCCCGCCCCGGGTGACGCCGTCCTTGGCGGTGAGCCCCTCGATGACGGAGGCCAGGGCGTTCTCCACGCTTCGCTGGAAGTCCTCGTCGATGGTGAGGGACACGGTGGCCCCGGGCACCGGCTCCACGGAGTACGTTTCGCCCGTGACCTTGCCCTGGTCGTTGAAGCTCACCACCCGGCGGCCGTTGGTGCCCCGGAGATAGCTCTCAAAGGCGCTCTCCGCGCCGAAGAGGCCGATGCTGTCGTTCATGGCGTAGCCCGCGTCCTTCAGCTCCTGGGTGTAGTCGCTGATGGCCCCGGTGACGCCCAGGATGTGGGGAGCCACGTCCGTCTCAATGCGCCGGGCGGAGGAGGAGAGCACCCGGGCCCCCAGATAGGCTCCGTCGTTGAGGATGCTGATGAGCTCCGAGGAGATGTCCTTCACCATGAGATAGCTCTCGGCGCTCTCCGCCCGGAGGGCCAGCTCATAGCGGACGCCCAGGACCTTCCGGGCCTGGGTGTCCGTCCAGTCCTCCGGGATCCCGAACTTCAGGCGCATCCGCTCAAAAAGCGCCTCCGCCGGGAGGCCGGAGCTGTTCAGCAGCTCCTCCGTGACCTCGTCCGTGGTGACGGAGGTGGAGAGCAGTTCCATGGAGCTCTGCAGAAAGCGGATAAAGCCGGCTTTTGTGGTCCGGCTGGAGGCGTCCAGGGTGTAGGCGAAGGGGGCGTGATCCGTCAGCGGCAGCGTATCCGTCCAAGGGAGCCCCTCCTCCTGGCAGAGCGCCACCAGACGCAGGATGGCGGCGTTCATGTCGTCGTCCTTGGAGAGGAGGGAGCTGTCAAAGCTCAAACTGTAGATCTGCCGGTTGGAGACCAGCACCTTCCCCTCCCGGTCCGTCAGGATGCCCCGGGAGGCCGTCACCTTCTCCGATTTCGTGATGGAGCGCTGGGACTGCTCCAGGTAATCCGCGTAGTGGACCACCTGGGCATTGTAGAGCACCCCCACATAGCAGGCAAGAACGGCAAAGAGGAAGCCCGCCAGCACATAGAGCCGGGAGGGGCGCTGAGGGGCAGAGGGTTCTTTGCGCATGGGCAGAGCCTCCTTTCCTGGGGATTCAGTCGTAGAGGTGGGTCTTCCGGTGGAGGAAGCGCAGCAGAAGATAGAGGAAGGGCAGAAGGGGCAGCGTCACCAGGAATTCCTTCCCGGCGACTGCCATGGCGGTGCCAAAGGCCCCGTGCCCCATGGCCGCCAGGACCCCCGCATGCAGCAGCCCCGTCACCAGGAAACTCAGGGCCGACGCGGCCAGGGAGCTCAAGAAGTTCGAGGAGAGCCAGCTCCGGGTGAGGAGTCCCGAGAGCATGGCCGCCAGGGGAAAGGCGACGGAGTAAAAGCAGGGGATGGCCCCCGGCAGCGCCAGGTCGCAGACCGCGCCCAGCGCCAGCGCGTAGACCGCCCCGGCGGGCAGCGCCCCCTCCCGCACCGCCACCATGGCGGCGAGAGCCGGGTACAGGAAGGGCATCACGCCCCAGATGCTCAGCCGCTGCAGTATGAGCCCCTGCAAAAGGCAGGTCAGCAGCCCGGCCGCGCCGTAAACGCTCCAGCGGAGGATGAGTTCCGAACGGGCAACCATGGCCCCTCCTTTCCCGCGGAATCAGTCCACGATCTCAAAATCCTTTACCACGAAGACCTGGGTCAGGGTCTCCAGTTCCGCCGCCGGCTGCACCACGGCGTAGGACGCCGCGCCGGAGTCGTCGGTCCGCACCTCCCGGACGGAACCGATGGTGAGGTCCGCCGGATAGTACCCGCCGAGACCGGAGGAGAGCACCAGGTCCCCGGGCAGCAGCTGGCTCCCCTCGTTGGGGAGATAGCTCAGCTCCAGCAGTCCCTGGCCCATCAGGGCAAAGTCCCCCTGGGCCAGGCCCACGTCCCCGGTGCGGAAGACCCGGGCGCCCAGGGAGCTGTCGGTATCGATGACGGTGAGAACGGTACACCAGTTGTAGCCTGCCTCGCTGACCACGCCCACCAGCTCGTAGCGCTCCGTGATGACGCAGTCCCCCACGGCGATGCCGTAGTCCGTGCCGCAGTTCAGGGTCAGGGAGGAGGTCCAGTTGGACCGGTCACGGTTCAGCACCCGGGCGGACTCCAGGTCAAAGCTCCGGTGCTTCTCCCGCAAGCCCAGCATTTCCCGGTAGCGCTCGTTCTCCTCCAGGGCGGTCTCCGCGTCCCGGACGTCCGCCTGCATCTCCGCGATCTGGCGCTTCAGCTCCTCGTTCGCCGCCCGCAGGGCGCGGTTGTCCGCGAAGTAGTCCTGTTTTTCATTGTACCAGTCCGCCACGCTCTGAGCCGCGGAGCGGAAGGGGGACGTGATGACCCCCACGAGATTCCCCAGCGGGGAGGCGGTGCTGCTGAGAATGCTCATCGCCGCCAGAGTCACCGCCACCACGGCGATGGCCAGCAGCAGCCAGAGCCCGCGCTTTTCCAAAAATCGTTTCATACCATGCCTCCTCCCCAGGGGAATTGAAAATAGAGCCTTCCGCGGAACCCTTCCCGGGGCGGGGGCTCACGGTCCGCTGAACCCCGTCCCCCGCGGGGTTTCCCCCATCCGGCCGGGGGAGAACTGCCGGGGTCAGCCCGCCCCTTCGCCCGGAATCGGCGCGCAGGCGCCTCCGCGAAGGGGTTTCCGGCCTCCCGTCCCAACGTTCTCCGGGATCACGGCGGGGTGATCCCGCCCGTCAGAGGCTGCCGCCCTTTACAGAACAGGAATGCCAAACTCCCGCAGCATCTCCGCGAGGAGCGGGATGGGCAGCCCAACCACGTTGGAGTAGTCCCCCCGGATGCCTTCCACCAGGACGGCCCCCAGGCCCTGGATGCCGTAGGCTCCGGCCTTGTCCATGGGCTCGCCGCTGGCGATGTAGCGCCGCAGGCGCTCTTCCGTGGCCGGGAGGAAGCGGACGAGGGTCTCCTCACTGCGGGTCAGAAGGGTATTGCCCTGTCCCACGGTGACGCCGGTGCAGACGCTGTGCTCCCGGCCCTGGAGGGCGGTGAGCATCCGCAGGGCGTCCGCCTCGTCCCTGGGCTTCCCCAGGCGTTCCCCGTCCAGGAAGACCATGGTGTCGGCGGTGAGGAAAACCTCCCCGGGGCCGCAGAGTTCCTGGGCGCCCGCAGCCTTCTCCCGGGAGATGCGCTCCACCGTCTCCCGGGGAGAAAGGCCCTGGGGAACGGTCTCCTCCACCTGCGGCGCCCGGACGTCGAAATCGGAAACTCCCATCTGCCGCAGCAGTTCCTGCCGCCGGGGCGACTGGGAGCAGAGCACCAGTTTTGCCATGCCCGCGCCCCCTCAGATGCCGGTGGAGCCGAAGCCGCCCCGGTCCGGGCCGCCCAGGCTCTCGACGCGGGTAAACCTCAGCGCGGGCTGGTTTTCCACGATGCGGAACTGGCAGATCCGCGCCCCCTTGGGAATGGTCACGTCCCGGGTGGCGTAGACGGGCATCCGCCACTGGTCGTTGTCCCCCCGATAGCTGTAGTCCACCACGCCCACGGAGTTGGTCTGCAGGATGCCGAAATTCTTGAAGGTGGAGCTCCGGGGGGCCAGATGGGCCTCGTACCCCTCCGGCAGGGCGATGGCCACCCCCAGGGGGATGAGCCGGAAGTCCCCGGCGCGCAGGGAGACCTCCTCCGCCGCGGAGAGGTCGATCCAGTCGGATTTCCCCGCCACGTAGCAGAGCTCCTCGACGTCGTCTGAAAAATATTTTACCTTGATCTCTTCCATGGTAAACTCCTGAGTAAATTGAGAATTGAGGATTGCGGATTGAGAATTGAGACGATCCCGCCGCGCGGAAACCGGCTGTTGATGGAAAAGGAATACATCCCCGGATGCCGCGGGTCATCATCCGCTCCTCCGGCTGCGCAGCCGGTTTTCAGCAGGCTTTCCTGCCAAATCCAAAAACTAACAGTAATATAGACACCGAATTATACGGATGGGATCGGAATTTCCATCATTCCACGCCCCGATCCCAGAGGCCTCGGGTGAATTTCGCGGGGGGCTGAGCGCCGGTCTGGTAGGCCCGGAGGACGGTGCAGACCTCCTCCGGCGGCTCCGTGGTGAAGCGAAGCCGGGCGGTCCGGAGGCCCATCCTCTTCCAGTCCTCCCGGTCGGCCAGCCACAGCGGGAGACTGTTCTGCAGCTCACTGCGGTGGCCCCAAACCCCCAGGATGGGGAAGCTTGCCCCGGTGCGGTCCGTGAGGACGCGGCTTTCCCGGCAGGGAGCCTGGTCCGGGACGGCGGGGCCCTGGACGTCCAGGCGGCAGCCGCGTCCGTTCTGGACCAGACAGTTCTCCGTGATCATCAGCGGCAGGCGGCCGTAGACGATGGCCTCCGCCGGCAGGGGAAGGCGCAGGGAGCGGATCTGGGCCCCCTTCAGCTCGAAGGAGAGGCAGGCGGAGGCCAGGCCCTCCTCCTTTAGGAAGGCCAGGGACCGGGAGTTGAAGGCGTTGAGCCCGTAGTCCCCCCGCAGGGTGAAATCCAGCCCCCGGACCAGGGGGAAGTGGCCGAGATTCCCCAGCAGCAGGGCTGTGACGCCATTTTCCCGGGCAGTTTCCAGCAGCGCCCGGAGCGTTTCCTCGTCCCGGTCCCGCCAGACGCGGGGCAGGATGGCCTGCCACTCGCCGGAAAAGTCCGGCAGCCTTCCCATCTCCGCGATGGTCTCCAGGGGGAGGGCCACGGCGGCGGGGGAGAGGACCAGCAGCTCCCGGGAAAGCTGCTGCCGGGAGGAGAGGGTCACGGTGAGCTCCGGCGCGCCCGCATACCGGCCCGTGTCGGAGACGGTTTTCTCATAGGGAAGCTCCCGCCGCCGCGGCACGGCGCAGCGGGCCTCCGTCAGGGCGGCAAGGGCCCGGCGGCGGAGCTCATTCACCGCACTGGCGGAGAGGGACAGACCGTCCTCCGCCTGGACCGCCGCGCGCTGGCAGCAGTAGGCGGTGCCGCCGGTCTTTCGGAGCCGGGCTTCCAGCTCCTCCCCGGTGAGGGGACGGGTGCGGGCGGCTTCTGGCACGGGGCCGGTGACGGTGACGGTATGGCCATCCGCGTCCGAGACCGTCAGTACGCAGGGCACCCCCGCCGTGACGGCGCAGGAGAAGTCCACGGGGACGGCGCGGGCGCTGTCCTTTTCACAGGCGGCTCTCGCCCGGGCGAAGAGGTCTTTGGGCTCCGGGGCGTTCTCCGGCCGGGAGCCGAACATCTTCGGCCCTCGGCGGCCCTGCCAGTAGGCGTCCGTGAAGCCCTGACGGGAGAAGGCGGCCTCCAGAGCCTTTGCCTCCTCCGGCGTGGGGCGGCGGTGTTCCCGGAGAAGGCGGGCGTAAATGCCCGTCACCACCGCCACATACTCCGCCCGTTTCATCCGGCCCTCCAGCTTGAGACAGGCGACGCCCATGGCTTCCGCCGTCTGGAGCTCTCCGGCCAGGCAGTTGTCCTTCAAAGACAGGGGATGGCCCCCCCTGGCGGGGCCGTCCAGGCCGTAGGGCAGGCGGCAGGGCTGGGCGCAGGCCCCCCGGCTGCCGCTGCGGCCGCCGATGAGGGCGCTGAGATAGCACTGGCCGGAGTAGCACATGCAGAGGGCCCCGTGGGCGAAGATCTCCACCTCGGCGGGGCAATTCCGGCAAATACGCTCCGTGTCCCGGGCGGAGCACTCCCGGGCGATGACCACCCGCTCGCAGCCCAGGCGCGCCGCCTCGCAGGCTCCGCCGGAGGTGAAAAGGCTCATCTGGGTGCTGGCGTGGAGGGGGAGGTCCGGCAGGGCCTGGCG
>CAMBID010000022.1 GCA_945867445.1 uncultured Clostridia bacterium
CGTTGGCGCTATCAAAACAAGACGATTGTCTTGTTTTTAATGGATTCTAGTATAAAAAGGCCCGCCGGAGCGGGGACTCCGGCGGGCGAAAGAGGGGCGCCGCTCCGTCCCGGTGGGGACCGGGAGGAGACGGCGGGAGGAGGGCGGGATTTACTTGCCGAAATGGAAGAGGCCCTTCTTCTCGTAGGGCTTGCAGGCATAGCCCAGGACATCGTAGCCGGTGTCCTCAATAGCGGCGCGGCAGGCGTCCTCGCCGATGGCCTCCTCGGAGAGAATGACGGTCTGCCCCCTGGAGTGGGAGGATATGACCTTCTTCACCGGCAGGGCCTTTCGGACGGCGTCGTTGATGTGGCTCTCGCACATGCCGCACATCATGCCGCCGATCTTCAGATCGATCTCATACAGGGGAATTGATACGACTCTCCCATGAAAAAGATATTTTAATGGGAACCGCCGCGCTTTGCGCGTCGGTGCGTTTCCTAAGAATCCAACGCGCCGTTGGCGCTATCAAAACAAGACAATTGTCTTGTTTTTCATGGATTCTAGTATGACCTCCTTGGAATGGATCTTCGCCAGCCCCGGCCCGCTGGGTTAGTGCAAACTAACTGATGGACTGCGGCCATGCCGCCCGCGGGCGGCATGGCTCCGGGGACGCATTCCCCCGGCTCCGCCAACACTGTAGTCCTTCATCGGGGAAAAGTCAAGGGGAAAGCAACCGATTTTCTGCAAAGAAACGGGGAAAACGGAAGGACCTTTAGCCCCACAGGGCGGAGAGGGTGGGGATGACCTGCTTCTTCCGGCTCATGACCTTGGGGAGGAAGACGCAGTTGTCGTGTCCCTTCAGGTTGAAGGCCTGGCGAATGGTGTCCTCATCCCCCACGAAGAGGAGCTGGGACCCGTCCAGAAGGACGTCCGTGATCATCAGCACCACGGTGTTGAAGCCGTGCTCCTGCCGGATATCCCGCATGGCGGAGAGGAACTCGTCCTTCCGCTGCAGCATCCGCTGGGAGTCCATGCAGGTGATCTGGCTCACGGCGAGGTCATGGCCCGCGATGTGGAACTCTTTGTAGTCCGCCCGGAGGAGCTCCTCCACGCTCTTGCTGCCGCCCCGGTCACCAGAGAAGATCATCTGCCCCAGGGCGTCCAGGGAGACGTTGCCGATGCGGGCCATGCGGTTGGCCACGTCGATGTCCCGCTGGGTGCAGGTGGGAGACTTGAACATCACGGTGTCGGAGAGGATGGCGGCGGCCATGAGCCCTGCCATCTTGGCAGACGGCATCAGCCCCTTCTCCTGATACATGGAGGCCACGATGGTGGTGGTGCTGCCCACGGGCTCGTTGCGGACATAGACGGGGTTTTTGGTCTGGATGTCTGCGAGACGGTGGTGATCCACGATCTCCAGGATCTCCGCCTGGTCAAGCCCCGTTACGGACTGGGCCCGCTCATTGTGATCCACCAGCACCACCTGCTTGCGCCGGGGCCGCAGCAGGTGGTAGCGGCCGAGGGTACCCACCACGTGCTCATTCTCATCCAGAATGGGGTAGGCCCGGAAGCGGCTCTCCAGCACGGTGTTCCGCACGTCGTCGATATAGTCGTCCAGGTGGAAGCAGACCAGGTCCTGGCTCTTGCAGATGCTGGAGATGGGCAGGGCATGGCAGATGAGCCGCACCGCCCGGTAGGGGTCGAGAGGGGTGGAGATGAGGCAGCTGCGGCTCTCCATGGCCAGGAGCTCCGGCGAAACCTCCGCCTGACAGACGATGATGCAGCATACGCCGATCTCCAGCGCCCTGCGGATCATATCCGGCTGGTCACCGCAGACCACGATGCTGTCCGGCCGGGAGAAGGTCAGGTTTTCACAGCCTGCGGGCAGGGCGATGGTGATCTCACCGGAGATCTCGTCGGTATTCTCGCCCCCGGCGTTGAGGATGCGCCCCTCCAACACGGAGAGGAGATTATAGACCGGGATGTGGTGGACGTAGGGTTCCTGGACGGAGGACACGTCGAAGTTCGCCACGTCCCCGGCGGAGAGCATCCCGTAGAGGGTCCCGTCGTCGTTGGCCACCGGCATGACGGAGATGCGATCGGCCTGCATGGTGGTCCAGGCTCGGCGGATGGTGGCGGCGGGGGAGAGGGCCGTGGGGGTGTCGTAATCCAGGTCCCGGACCTGGGTGCGGACGTCGCTGAGCCGCATGGGCGGCTCGGCGTGGAAGCGCTCCAGCACGGTGCGGGTCTCGTCGCTGATCTCACCCAGGCGGGCGGCCTTGTACTCCCGGAGGCCCAGGGCGTTCTTCAGCGCGGCGTAGGCCATGGCGGAGATGATGGAATCGGTGTCGGGGTTCTTGTGCCCGGTAATATAAATGGTATCCATTGACTTCACGCTCCTTCCGGCGTCAGGCCGGATTTACAGGATGATGAGCTCCTTGGGGGCCAGAGTGATGTCCTCACAGCCGTCCTCCCTCAGGATGATGACGTCCTCGATGCGGACGCCAAGCTTGCCGGGAAGATAGATGCCGGGCTCGGCGGAGATCACTGCGCCGCGGGGCATAGGCTGGTCGTTCATGGGGGCGGCGTTGGGGGCTTCGTGGATCTCCACGCCCAGGCTGTGGCCGAAGCTGTGGCCGAAGTACCGGCCATAGCCCGCGTCCTCAATGACCTTCCGGGCGGCGGCGTCGATGTCCCGGCCGGTGACCCCGGCCTTCGCCGCGGCGATACCGGCCAGCTGGGCACGCAGCACGGTTTCATAGACGGTCTTCATCTCCTCCGTCACGAAGCCCACGGCCACGGTGCGGGTCATGTCGGAGCAGTAGCCGTTCTTGATGCAGCCAAAATCCATGGTGACGAACTCGCCGGACTGAATGGCCTTCTCGCTGGGGACGCCGTGGGGCAGGCTCCCGTTGGGGCCGGAGACCACGATGGGGTCGAAGGACATGTTCTCCGCCCCGTAGTGGAGCATCCGGTACTGGAGCAGGGCGGCGATCTCCTTCTCGGTGACGCCGGGTCTGATTTCATGCAGGATATCGGCGAGGGCCTTCTCCGCGATGCGCTGGGCGGCGATCATGCTCTCGATCTCCTCCGCGTCCTTCACGCGCCGGAGGGACCCCAGCAGGTCGGAGGCGGGCAGCAAATCAGCCTTTAGCTTCTCCCGGTACTTCTCGTAGTCCCGGACGGTCATATAGGCGTCGTCAAAGCCGATGCGGCGGAGCCCCTCCCTCTCAATGACCTCACCCAGCAGCACGGCATAGTCCCGGCCCCGGCCCACCTCGCCGAAGACCGCGTTCTTTACATAGCGGGTGGCAGCCTCGGTGTAGCGGGAGTCCGTGAAGTAGTAGTTTTTGCCCCGGCAGACCAGGGCGCAGCCGTCCGTGCCGATGGAGTGGAAGCCGGTGGCGTAAAAGCGGTTGGCCTCCTCGGTGAGCAGCATGGCGTCCAGGCCGTTTTCCTCCAGCAGGGCAGCGATGGCGGCGAAATGATCCATAGTGGCAGCTCCTTTCAGCAGATCCGCCGGAAGTCGCCGGCGGGGAGTTCTTGCGTTCCCCCTCAATATAGCAGAGTTGCGCCCGTTCCGCAAGGGGAAGCGCGGAGGCGGGGTGCATGGAAAGCGCCGGAAAAGTTCCCCTCCCTTTGGGAAAGAGTATCAATGGGGACCGGATGGCAGGGAAAAACGCCGCCGGGACAGTTTCCTGCCCCGGCGGACGGCGGTATCCGAAAACCGGATCAAAAGCTTTCCAAGCTTTTGATCGCGCCAAGCGCGTCCGGTTTTGATAAGACGGGCGCGCCTCCCGCACGCCGCCGGTGCGCGGAGCGCGCGGGATTTCAAAGGAAAGGATTCCCTTTGAAATCCGGATTACTTCTTCTCGGTGAGGGTCAGCGCCGCGCCCACGAACCCTCCAAAGAGGGGATGCACCCGATCCGGGCGGCTCTTGAACTCCGGGTGGAACTGGGCTCCCACGAAGAAGGGATGCTCCGGAAGCTCCACGATCTCCACCAGATGCCCATTGGGGGAAAGGCCCGCGAGAAGCATCCCGGCGGCCTGGAAGTCGGCGCGGTAGTCGTTGTTGAACTCGAAGCGGTGGCGGTGCCGCTCAGAGATCTCCCGGGTCCCATAGAGGGCGGCGGAGCGGCTGCCCTCCGCCAAAAGGCAGGGATAGCGCCCCAGGCGCATGGTGCCGCCCTTGGAGGTGACGCCCACCTGCTCCGGCATCAGGGCGATGACCGGGTGCTTGGTGGTCTCGGAGAACTCGGCGGAGTTGGCGTCCTCCCAGCCGATAACGTGCCGGGCAAACTCCGCCACCGCCATCTGCATCCCCAGGCAGATGCCAAGGTAGGGGATGCCGTTCTCCCGGGCGTACCGGGCCGCCGAAATCATGCCCTCGATGCCCCGGCTCCCGAAGCCGCCGGGCACCAGGATGCCGCCGCAGCCGGAGAGCTTCTCCCGGATGTTCTCCGCCGTCAGGGTCTCGGAGTCCACCCAGCGGATCTCTGCCACGGCGTCGTGGGCGGTGCCCGCGTGGTGCAGGGCCTCCACTACCGAGAGGTAGGCGTCGTGGAGCTGGGTGTACTTGCCCACCAGGGCGATCTCCACCTTCCGGTGGACGTTCTTCTCCCGCTTCACCATGGCGCTCCACTCCCGCAGGTCCGGCTGGGGGGTGATGAGGCCCAGCTTCCGGCAGACCACGTCGTCCAGGCCCTCCTTGGCCAGCAGCAGGGGGACCTCATAGAGGGTCTCGGCGGTGGTGTTCTGAATGACGCACTCCGGCGTCACGTTGCAGAAGAGGGCGATCTTCCGGCGCACATCCTCGCCGATGGGCTCGTCGCAGCGGCAGACCAGAATGTCCGGCTGGATGCCCAGTGACAGCAATTCCTTCACGGAGTGCTGGGTGGGCTTGCTCTTCTGCTCCCCGCTGCCGGGAATGGAGACGATGAGGGGCACATGGATGAAGAGCACGTCCCCCAGGGGGCGCTCCGCCCGAATCTGGCGGATGGCTTCCAGGAAGGGCTGGGACTCAATGTCGCCTACGGTGCCGCCGATCTCGGCGATGACCACGTCCACGTCCTCCTCCGCCATAGCGTAGACCCGGGACTTGATCTCTCCCGTGATGTGGGGGATGATCTGCACCGTGGCGCCCAGGTAGTCGCCCCGGCGCTCCCGGTTCAGTACGTTCCACCAGATGCGGCCGGAGCTGACGGAGGCGTTGCCGGAGAGGTCCTCGTCCACGAAGCGCTCATAGTGGCCCAGATCCAGGTCGGTCTCGGCGCCGTCCTCTGTGACGAAGACCTCCCCGTGCTGGAAGGGGCTCATGGTGCCGGGGTCCACGTTGAGATAGGGATCAAACTTCTGGTTCCGCACCCGTAGGCCCCGCTGCTTCAGGAGCCGCCCCAGGGACGCCGCGCAGATGCCCTTCCCCAGGCCGGACACCACACCGCCGGTAACAAAAATGAATTTCGTGGACATAGTTGCTCTCCTCCTTCTTTCCTGCTTCCAAAGGCCGCAGCCTTGTGAAAACGATCCGGCTGTACTCCCCGTGCCGTCTCATAAAAACCGGACGCGCTTCCCGCAATCAAGAGATTTGAAAGCGTTTGCTCCGGTTTTCATATCAGAAGTATTTTCGCGCCGCACATGCTGCCGGGAAAGACCCGGCTTCCTTCCGCCGCCGCGGCGGAAAGGCAGGGGGCGGGCTCCCGGGAGACCCCGGTCCCTTCCGGAAAACAAAACGGCGACACCCTGGGTCGCAGCCTGCGGCCCCGGTCCGGTAGGAGGGGCCCAAAGGGGTGAGAAGTCCCTCTCTCATAAGGGGAGAGACTTCTCGGCTGCGATCCGCGGTATCGCCGGTGTTCGATTGTTCCTTCACGGCTTTCCGCCGCAAACCGCCGCGCAAAAGCGTTTCCCAAAACGGTATTCCGTATTCCCGCCGCCGGAGAGCCCTCCGGCCCGACAAAAAAATACTGTAACAGTATATCCCCGGGAGAAATCCCTGTCAAGTCGTCAGTTTGCGCAGGAAGAAGGGAAAAACGACGAAAATTCTGCTGATATTTTGTGCGTTTTTACCATTGACTTTCGCGCTTTAAAGCTTTATACTCCAAAATATCCAATGACAGCCGGCAAGCGGCGGAAGGGAGACGCGCCATGAAGAAGATGTCCAAGAACGCTATGTGCGCCCAGTCTGCCTCCTTCCTGTTTACCGGGGTCCGCTTTGCGGGCCTGTATTACCGTGCCGATTTCGGGAAGGAAAGCCAACTGTCAGAAGACCTCAGATGACGCGCCCAGGAATTTCGTAAGGGAAGCGGCTCTGTCCTTCGGACAGGGCCGCTTTTGATTTTGGAAGAAACAAACGGACAACAAAAAAAGGAGATTATAAACATGAAGAAGTTACTTGCACTGGCGCTGAGCGCCGCCCTGACACTGAGTCTGGCCGCCTGCGGCTCCCCTTCCACCTCCGCTTCCGCCTCCGGCAGCAGTGCGGCGGGCGAGACCACCTACATTGTGGGCGTCTGTCAGCTGGCCCAGCACCCGGCGCTGGACGCCGCCACCCAGGGCTTCGTGGACGCCCTGAAGGCTGAGTTCGGCGACCAGATCGACATTCAGGTCCAGAACGCCGGCGGCGAGGTCACCAACTGCTCCACCATCATCAACGGCTTCGTCTCCAACAGCGTGGATCTGATCCTGGCCAACGCCACCGCCCCCTTGACCACCGCCGCCTCCGCCACCAGTGACATTCCCATCCTGGGCACCTCCATCACGGACTACGCCTCCGCCCTGGAGATGGACAGCTGGACCGGCGTCACCGGCCGCAACATCTCCGGCACCACCGACCTTGCCCCCCTGGACGGCCAGGCCGCCATGCTGCAGGAGCTCTTCCCGGACGCCAAGAATGTGGGCCTTCTCTACTGCTCCGCCGAGGCCAACAGCCAGTATCAGGTGGATGAGATGACCAAGCTCCTCACCGCCATGGGCTATACCTGCACGCCCTTCGCCTTCACCGACAGCAACGACGTTGCTTCCGTTGCCCAGGCTGCCTGCGACGCCTCCGACGTCCTCTATGTCCCCACGGACAACAAGGCCGCCGAGAACACCGAGGCCATCGCCAACGTGGTCCTGCCCGCGCAGGTCCCCGTCATCGCCGGTGAGCAGGGCATCTGCGCCGGCTGCGGTGTGGCCACCCTCTCCATCGACTACTATGAGCTGGGCACCATCACCGGTCAGATGGCTGTGAAGATCCTGAAGGGCGAGGCCGACATCTCCACCATGCCGGTGGAGGCCGCCCCCAATGTCACCAAGATGTACAACGCCGCCAACTGCGAGGCCCTGGGCATCACCATTCCCGAGGACTACACCGCCATCGAAGGCTGATTCTTTCCCTGCGGGGGAGGGGCGAGACGCCCCTCCCCTGGGCTTGCGTTCCCCGGGGGTCCCGCCAGCGGCGGATAAGGGGATCTCTAACCAAATCGTCTGTGGCGCGCGGCTGATCTTTTCTGCCAATTCTTTGTTTCCAAAAGCTTGAAATACATTCCGGATTCCTACGCTTTTCTGCCTCGACTTGGCAAAAGATCTCTTGCCGCTTGCTCTTGCCGCTTACTCTTGCCGCTTGCTTCGGAGCTTCCCCAGCGCTCTTGTCCGCCGCTGGCAGGACCCGCCTGAACTCACCGAAAAGGATGGTCGTGCGTTATGAATTTCTTCTCTGCTCTGCTGAATTCCCTGCCCGGCGCCGTGGGTCAGGGCCTCATCTGGGGCCTGATGGCCATCGGCGTCTACCTTACCTTCCGCATTCTGGATGTGGCGGACCTCACGGTGGACGGCTCCCTGGCCACCGGCGGCGCCGTCTGCGTCATGCTGATCCGGGGCGGCGTGAATCCTTGGATCGCCGTGCTGGCGGCCTTTATCGCCGGTGCGCTGGCGGGCCTCGCCACGGGCTTTTTTCACACGAAGTGCGGGATCCCCGCGATCCTCGCGGGCATTCTCACCCAGCTGGCCCTCTACTCCATCAACCTCCGCATCATGGGTGGAAAGTCCAACCAGACCGTCAGTGTCGATAAGTATGACCTGCTGGCCTCCCAGCGCTATGTGCGGGAGCTGGGGCTCAACAACCCC
>CAMBID010000023.1 GCA_945867445.1 uncultured Clostridia bacterium
AAAGAGAGGTGTTTCCACTTTGAATTCCATCGCAGACGTATGGAACAGCGTCCTCCAGCAGCTCCGCTCGGAGTTGTCGGAGACCACCATCCGCACCTGGTTTGACGAGATCACCCCCCTGGACCTCCGGGACGGAACGCTCTATCTCTCCTGCCCCAACGACTTCAAGCGGGGCTACATCCAGTCCCTCTTTCTGAAGAATATTGAGGCCTCCCTGAAGGACATCTTCTCCGCCGACATCCGTGTGAAGCTCCTGGACAAGGAGGGCTGCCGGGCCTTCCTGGGGGGTGAGCCCTCCCGGAACAAGTGCTTCGATCCCAACGACGAGTTCACCTTCGATACCTTCGTGGTGGGCCCCAGCAACAAGCTGGCCTACGCCGCCGCCCAGGCTGTGGCCCAGAACCCCGCCCAGAACTACAACCCCCTTTTTATCTACGGGGATTCGGGACTGGGCAAGACCCACCTGATCTACGCCATCGCCCACGTGATCCGCCAACGGAACAGTGCCGCCCGGATCGCTTACGTCAAGGGCGACGACCTCACCAACGAACTGGTAGCGGCCATTCAGGCGGGCCCGAGTAAGAGTGCCGAGATGCGGGAGAAGTACCGCCAGGCGGACCTGCTTCTCGTGGACGACGTGCAGTTCATCGCCGGGCGCAAGCAGACCCAGGAGGAGTTCTTCCATACCTTTAATACTCTCTACGAATCCGGCAAGCAGATCGTCCTGACCTCCGACCGCCCTCCCCATGAGATGACTCAGCTGGAGGACCGGCTCATGACCCGCTTTGAGTGGGGCTTGCTCGTGGACGTGTCTCCTCCGGACTTTGAAACGAGAATGGCCATCGTCAAAAACAAGGCTGCCATGATGGGCCTGGAGCTGCCGGACAAGATTGTCTCCTACATTGCGGAGAACGTCACCGCCAACGTCCGCCAGCTGGAGGGAACCGTAAACAAAATCAAGGCCTACAAGGACCTTCTGGGCTCTACGGCGGACGAGGAGACCGTGAACCGGGCGATCCAGGATATGCTCAAGCGCTCCAATGAGTATATCCCCTCCCCCTCTGCCATCATCGACTACATCTGCAAGTACTATAGCCTGGACGAATCCGTTCTCCGGGGCCAGCAGCGCAACCGGGACGCAGTTCTGGCCCGGCAGATCGCCATGTATCTCATCCGCTCCATGACCAACCTCTCCCTGGACGACATCGGCCGGGAGTTCGGCAACCGGGATCACTCCACCGTCATCCACTCCCTGGACAAGGTGGAGGAACAGATGAAAAAGAGTCCCACCTTCGCTGAGACGGTGAAGGAGATCAAGACCAACATCAATTCCCGCCGGTAAGCAAGGCGTATCGGCTTCCCTCTTTCCGTTGCACGGTTTTCCCACGTTTCCCGTGGATTTCCGCGGAAAAACCTGTGGACAGTTTTCTTTTTTTCTTTTTTGTTGAGAAACCGTGCAATCTTCCCACAGCGGTTTTCAGGGGTCTGTGGAAGCTCCAGAACGCATTCTTCTGCCCTTTTTCCACGTTTTCCACAAAGTTTTCTCCCTACTACGTCTATTGCTAAAAAAGTCTTCCTTTTTCTTCTTTGAAAAAGGCATCCTTCCATGAAAGGACAATCTCCCAATGATGAACTTTACCTGTGAAAAGGCCCTGCTGCAAAGCGCCGCCACCGTCGCCAGCCGCACTGTGGCCACCAAGAGCTCCATCCCCGCCCTGGAGGGACTGCTGCTGGAAACGGGAGACGGCCTCACCGTCTCCGGTTATAATATGAATACCGGCATCCGCACCCACCTGGGCGCCGAGGTGGGAGGAGAGGGACAGCTAGTCCTGAACGCCCGCCTCTTTGGCGACATCATCCGCAGGATGCCGGATGACGTCATCTCCTTCACCTCCGACGGCAAGGGAACCGTACATCTGAGCTGTGGGGACGCTTCCTTCGATATCCCCTGTCTCAGCGCGGAGGATTACCCCGACCTCCCGGAGGTCGAGGACGAGAACTTTGTGGTCCTGCAGCAGAAGGTTCTTCGGGAGATGATCGAGGAGTGCGCCTTTGCCGTCTCTACCAACGAGGCTCGTCCGGTCCATACCGGCGCTCTCTTTGAGATCGGCGGCGGCCGCCTCACCATGGTGGCGGTGGATGGATTCCGTCTCGCCGTCCGGCGGGAGGGGATCGAGAAGGGCAGCGGCGAGTTCTCCTTCGTGGTCCCCGGCAGCGCCCTCAACGAGATGAAGAGCATCTGCGGCGACACGGAGGATCCCGTCACCGTCATGCTGGGCCGGCGGCACATTCTCTTTGAAGTGGGCGACACCCAGCTCATCTGCCGCCGCCTGGAGGGGGAGTTTCTGGACTACCGCAACGCCATCCCCCGGAAGAACCCCATTATCGTCACCGTCGAGACGAAGGCCCTTATCAACTCCATTGACCGGGTCAGCGTGGTGATCTCGGATAAACTGAAGAGTCCCGTCCGCTGCCGCTTTGAATTGGACCGGGTGCAGCTCTCCGCCCGCACCGGAAACGGCGAAGCCAAGGACGTCTGTCCCATCACAGGCGACGGCCAGGACCTGGAGATCGGCTTCAATAACCGCTACCTGATGGACGCACTCCGTTACGCCCCCGCCGACACGGTCTCCGTCGAGCTCAATACCGGGGTCTCCCCCGCTGTCATCGTGCCCACCGACGGCTCCGACAAGTTCCTCTACATGGTTCTTCCGGTGCGGCTGAAGAGCGCGGAGTGATCCTCTATTCTCAATTTCGGGAGAACGCCATGAAAACCATCACCATTACCACTGAATTCATCAAGCTCCAGGATCTTTTGAAGCTGGCCGGGGCCGTGGAGACCGGCGGCGAGGCCAAGGAGCGCATCCAGGCAGGGGAGGCCTCCGTCAACGGCGCGCCCTGCCCCCAGCGGGGGAAAAAGCTTCGCCCCGGCGACGTGGTGTCCTTCGGCGGACAGGAATACGCGCTGCAGTATGCGGATTGACGCTCTGACCCTGGACTTCTTCCGGAACTATCTCCACCTGGAGACGGACTTCCACCCGGAGGTCAACGTCATCTGCGGAGACAACGCCCAGGGGAAGACCAACCTCCTGGAGGCCGTGGCTTACCTCTCCGGTGTCAGTCATCGGGCACGGTATGACCGGGAGCTGATCCGGTTCGGGGTGGATCATGCCTTTTTGAAGGGAAGGATCTCCTCCCATGACCGGGATTACCTGCTGGAAGCGGAGCTCCACCGGGGCGCCCGCCGGAAGCTGAAGAGCAACGGCGTACCGCTGAGAAACGGCGCCGAGCTCTCGGGCCTGTTTCAGAGCGTCCTCTTCTGCCCGGAGGACCTATACCTTATCCGGGAAGGGGCCGCGGAGCGCCGCCGCTTCCTGGATGAGTGCGTCTGCCAGCTCCGTCCCCGCTATGCCCAGGCCCTGGCGGAGTATAAGCGGCTGCATGAGCACAAAACCCGGATACTGCGGGACAGTGAGGAGAAGCCCTCTCTTCTGGAGACCCTGGACGAGTTTTCCCTGGGTATGGCCAAGGCCGGGGCGGTGCTGATCCACTACCGGGCCCACTTCGTGAAAAAGCTCCGGGAGACCGCCCCTGCCATCCACGGAGACTTCTCCGGCGGCCGGGAGCAGCTGGATCTACAATATGAGACTGTCTCCTCCGTCCGGGACCCCCTGGGCCCCGTGAAGGAGATTTTTGCCTGGCTGCTGGAACACCAGGAGCAGCACCGCCAGGCGGAGATCGCCTCCCGCCAGTGCCTCACCGGCCCCCATAAGGATGACCTTTTGGTACAGATCGACGGCAGCCACGCCAGGACCTACGCCTCCCAGGGGCAGACCCGCACCGCGGCCCTCTCCCTGAAGCTGGCCGCCCGGGAGATCTTCTTCCGGGACACCGGGGAATACCCGGTGCTGCTGCTGGACGATGTCCTCAGCGAGCTGGACCCGAAGCGGCAGGAATTTGTCCTGAACCGGATTGCCGGCGGGCAGGTCTTCATCACCTGCTGCGAGGACGACCGCCTGGAGCGGATGCTCCGGGGCAAGGTGCTGCGCATCCGGGACGGGCGGCTGATCTGATCCGGGAGACTGCTCCTTCGCAGAGCGCGGCGCTGCCGCCTCCGGCAAAACGAGGCAGGCCTGTGAGGCCGTTCTCCGCCCTCTGCGCCCCTGAAGATCCGGGAGCATCCGTTCCTGATTCATTCTTTTCCCCCGGCCCACAGAAAGGAGCAGCCCATGTACCTCCATATCGGCGGCAATGAGATCCTGCCGGAGAAGCGGATCATCGGCATCTTTGACCTGGATCAGTGCACCTGCAGCCGCCGGGGGAAGGACTACCTGCGCCTGGCCTCCGGGGAGGGCGCGGTGCTGGATGTCTCCGGCGACATCCCCCGGAGCTTTGTGGTAGCGGACCATCCCTACCACCGGCAGATCGTATACCTTTCCCAGCTGAGCCCCGCGGCGCTGCAGCGCCGGGCCGAGCGGGGAGAACTTTAAGAAAGAAAGAGAGAACGACCATGGATCTTTTCACCCCTTACGCCATTGACGACCTGATGCACTTTACCCGCATGGGTTCCCCGGCCAACATCGTGCTGCCCCTGCTGATGCTGGCGTCCTTTGCCGGACAGATCTTCTTCATGCTGCGGGGCGGCAAAAGCAGCCGCATCGTGCTGATCAAATTCGCCTTCCTGGTGCTGATCCTCAGCGAGGTGGGGCGGAGCATTGACGGCGGCGGAGCCTTCCTGGTGGGCATCTACGCCGCCGTGGCCGTGCTGATGGGCTCCATGACCGGCTGGGTCGTGGGCAGCCTCATCGAGGGCGGACGCAAGAGAAGAAAGTAACCGCCGCAAGGCGTTTTCCGGGGCGTTTCACAGCCCCATTTCCCCAATGAAAGGAGAACCCCCATGACTGAAGCAGAATTCCGCAATCCCACGGCGGTGGACTCCGCCAACGAGTATGACGCCTCCGAGATCCAGGTGCTGGAAGGACTGGAAGCCGTCCGCAAGCGCCCGGGCATGTATATCGGTTCCACGTCCTCCTCGGGCCTCCATCACCTGGTTTATGAGATCGTGGACAACTCCATTGACGAGGCGCTGGCGGGCTACTGCACGGAGATCGACGTCACCATCAACCCCGGGGACACCATCACCGTGACGGACAATGGCCGCGGCATCCCCGTGGACATCCAGGCCCAGACGGGAAGGCCCGCCCTGGAGGTGGTCTATACCGTTCTCCATGCCGGCGGAAAGTTCGGCGGCGGGGGCTACAAGGTCTCCGGCGGCCTCCACGGCGTGGGCGCGTCTGTTGTCAACGCCCTCAGTGAGTGGCTGACGGTCCAGGTCCACCGGGATGGCAGCATTTATGAGATGAAGTTCTCCCGTGGCCATGTGACGGAGGAAATGACCGTTGTAGGCACCACGGACCACACCGGCACCACCGTCACCTTCAAGCCGGACCCGGAGATGTTCGAGGACACCGTTTATAACTACGACACTCTCCACACCCGTATGCGGGAGGAGGCCTTCCTGAACGCGGGTCTGCGCATCCGCACCGTGGACAAACGCCCCGGCCAGGAGCAGGAAGACAACATGTGCTACGAGGGCGGCATCCGGGAATTCGTCACCTGGCTCAACAAGAGCAAGGACGCCCTGCACCCAGACGTCATCTACATGGCCGGTCAGAAGGACGACTCTGTGGCGGAGGTGGCCTTGCAATATAACGACGGCTATAACGAGACCATTTTGTCCTTCGCCAACAACGTCCACACCCCCGAGGGCGGCATGCATGAGGAGGGCTTCAAGCGGGCCCTCACCACGGTGCTCAACGCCTACGGCCGCAAAGTCAAGATGCTCAAGGACGAGGAGAAGATCTCCGGCGAGGACTGCCGGGAGGGTCTCACCTGCGTCATCTCCGTGAAGCTGACGGACGCCCAGTTTGAGGGCCAGACCAAGGCCAAGCTCGGCAACAGCGAGATCAGAACTCTCGTCAACAACCTGGTCTCCGATAAGCTGGAGACCTTCCTGGAGGAGAACCCCCAGGTGGGGCGGATGATCCTGGACAAGGCCCTGATGGCCTCCCGGGCCCGGGAGGCCGCCAAGAAGGCCCGGGAGTCCATCCGGCGCAAGAGCGCTCTCGGCGGCGCGGCCATGCCGGACAAGCTCCGGGACTGCAACGAGAATAACCCGGAGCTCACCGAGATCTATATCGTCGAGGGCGACTCCGCAGGCGGCTCGGCCACCCAGGGCCGGGACTCCCGCTTCCAGGCCATCCTTCCCCTCTGGGGCAAGATGCTGAACGTGGAGAAGGTCCGCTCCGACAAGGTTTACGGCAACGACAAGCTCCAGCCCGTCATCACGGCTCTGGGCGCTGGCATCGGGGAGGAGTTCGACCCCGCGAAGCTCCGCTACCACAAGGTCATCATCATGGCGGATGCGGACGTGGACGGCTCCCACATCCGGACGCTGCTGCTGACCTTCTTCTTCCGCTTCATGCGCCCCCTCATCGAGCGGGGCTACGTCTACTCCGCCGTGCCGCCCCTCTATAAGCTGACCCGGGGCAAGACCACAAGAGTGGCTTTCTCCGATGAGGAGCGGGACGCGGTCAGCGCCGAGATGCGGGGCGGCAACCCCAATGTGAAGATCGACATCTCCCGCTTCAAGGGCCTCGGCGAGATGAACCCCCATGAGCTTTGGGAGACCACCATGGACCCGGAGAAGCGGACGCTGCGCCGCATCACGCTGGACGACGCCGTGGCCGCCGACGAGACCTTCACCATCCTCATGGGCGAGAAGGTGGAGCCCCGGAAGGAGTTCATCGAGCGCAACGCCCAGTACGCCGTGAATCTGGACTACTGATCCCCGAATCCGCCCCCGGAAGGACAAAACGGATTCCCATGAAAAACACCCCGAATGCCAACGGCATTTGGTTGGCGGAAGCCATGCCTTAGGGACGTCGGCCTTTGGGGCCTTCCCGCAATAACAGGTTTTCCCTGTCATTGCGAGACCAGTCCGCAGACTGGTGGTGGAAATCCGTCTCCCTCTGCCATACACCTCAACAAGGAGGAAAAACCATGTCTAAGAAACCCCAATACGACCCGGAGGAGATCCGCTATCCCAACCAGCGGATCGTGGAGTCTCCCCTGGTGCCGGAGATGGAGAAGAGCTATATCGAGTACGCCATGAGCGTCATTGTGGGGCGGGCATTGCCGGATGTGCGGGACGGCCTGAAGCCCGTCCACCGCCGCATCCTCTATGCCATGTATGAGGACGGTCTCACCAGCGACAAGCCTTTCAAAAAATCCGCCACCTGTGTGGGCGACGTGCTGGGCCGCTACCACCCCCACGGAGACGCCTCCGGCTATGACGCCCTGGTGCGTCTGGCCCAGGATGTCTCCATGCGCTACATGCTGGTGGACGGCCACGGAAACTTCGGCTCCATCGACGGCGACCCCCCGGCGGCCTACCGCTATACCGAGGCCCGGATGAGCAAGCTGGCCAATGAGATGCTCCGGGACATTGAGAAGGACACCGTGGACTGGGACCCCAACTTCGACGAGACCCGGAGGGAGCCCCGGGTGCTGCCCTCCCGCTTCCCCAACCTTCTCGTCAACGGCTCCTCCGGCATCGCCGTGGGCATGGCCACCAACATCCCGCCCCACAACCTGCGGGAGGTCATCGGCGCCTGCATCTGCGTGCTGGACGACCCGGAGGCGACGCTTTCCGACCTGATGCAGCACGTGAAGGGCCCCGACTTCCCCACGAAGGGCATCATCATGGGCCGCAGCGGCATCCGGGCGGCCTACGCCACCGGCCGGGGGAAGATCATCCTGCGGGCCCGGACGGAGATGGAGGAGTTCGGCAAGGACCGCACCCGCATCATCGTGACGGAGCTTCCCTACCAGGTCAACAAGCGGATGCTCATCAAGAACATGGCCGACCAGGTCAACG
>CAMBID010000024.1 GCA_945867445.1 uncultured Clostridia bacterium
GCGGTCGTGCTCTGCCTCCTGCAAACAGGCTGCCCTGCCGCCAGGCGGGCAAAAAGGCAAGCCCGGCAGGAAACGCGGCAGCAGAGAATGCCGCCAAAGGGAGCGACCGTGACACAGAAGGAAATCTGCAGAGGGAGTCTCCCTCTGCCGTTGTATTTTCTCCCCTCATGGGAAGATCCTCGGCCAGCCGCCCGCTGCCGCCGTCCGGATACGGGGGAGGAGCGTCCGGGCGTAGTCCGTGAGATACCGGCGGTCCCGGCTTTCCGGTAATTCCAGCGTCTCCCCCAGGCCCTCCGCCCAGCGGCGGAGAGCCGCTTCCGTCTCCCCCTCCGTCAGGAGGGCCAGCCGCCCCGCGAAGGCCCGCCGCTCCCCCGGCCCCACCATGAGAGCCCGGACCTCCCGCCCCAGGGCGAAGAGGCACAGGGCGTCCGCCGCCAGGGGCTCATAGAGGTTCAGGGGGAGGTCGTAACGCTCCGGATGAAAGCGGTCCCAGGCCGCAGAGCGGGCCGCCGCTGGGAAGGCACTCTGGAAGCGGACTTCGGTGTCCAGCCGGCTGAGCCACTCCGTGAGGTAGTCCGCCCCCTGCAAACTCTCCGGCACCGGCAGGGCCAGGGGATAGTCGATGCCGCAGGGGATCTCGTGGGCGGCGAAGCGCCAGTCGTAGCGCCGCCAGAACTCTCCGATGCCAAGAAGGGTCGCCCCCAGCGCCCGACTTTCCCCGGCTGCGCCGCTGGCCGCCAGGCGCTGCCAGAGACGGCGGGCAAACTGCATCTTCCGTCGGATACGCTTCTGCCCCCGGAGAAGCTCCTCCTCCAGGTCGGCCCCCGCCAGCTGCCGCCCCCGCTCCCCCGGCTCCGCCCCGTCCAATCGGAGGGTATAGAGGATCGACGTCATCATCTCCCGGGCGGTCTCCCAGGGGATGGAGCTGCTCTCTCCGGAGGTATAGAGCCGGGTCTGCCGGGTCAAAAGGGCCAGGAGCTTTTCGGAAAGCGCTCCATCCCAGGATATCCTCAGCTCATCCATGCCGTGCCTCCCTTGCCGCCCGGATCAAAGCCTCCGGCTCCGCCTGGGATAGCCTTTCCAGGCTGCCGCCCTGCTCCCGGAAGACCCACGCCATGGCGCAGAGCAGTTCATCGTCCGGCAGGGTGTCCCGGGTCTCGTTTTTAAAGTGGTAAAAGAGGGCCTGGAGCTCCGTCAGGTCCTCCTCCCAATTTTCCTGCGTCAGGTAAGGAGAGTCGCAGAAAGCCAGTATCAGCTGCGGCAGGATGCCCTCCCCCAGCTCCAGCCTCCGGGTCTCCCGGAGGACGCGGCGACGCTCCTCCCCCAGGCGGGCCAGGGCCTCCGGCGGCAGCGTCAGGCCGAAGCGAGCCGACGCGGTCTCCGCCCGCCGCAGGACCTTCCCCTCCCAGGGGGTCTGGGCATGCGCCAGCAGCCGCTGCGTCAACACATCGGAAGCAGGGATCCTTTCCTCGTTCATTCAACTCACCTCCCTCTATTTCTTACGCCAGAAGTGATCTGCAAACAAGGCTTGTCTTTTTCCCTGATTTGTGGTAATATGATAGAGCCAAAAGGCAAAAAACGATCCGGGACGGTCCCTCAGGGCCGCTCCGGATCGTTCTCTTTTTTACTCCCCGTCTCTCACGGTGACAGTGATCTTGGCCTCCGTCTGCAGTGCGGAGCGCTGGCCGCTCTCAGGATCGTAATAGCTCACAAGGAAGCTGCCATCGTAGCCGCCGGGCTGCAGCCGCTCCGCCGCACCGGGCAGGAGCTCCAGGGTATAGAGGGCGCTGCCGGGCGGCAGCAGGCCGCTCTCCGCCAGTACCTCCCCCTGGATGAGGAGCTGGATCACCATTCCCTGGTCGGAGCTGGGCGGGTCCACAAAGACCAGGGAGACGCTCCCCGCCGCAAGGTCGATCTCCGCCGTTGCCTGATAGCGGAGAGTCACAGACCCACCGCCGCCTCCGCCCTGGGAGGTAGCCTCCTCATAGGGCACGGCATTGGGATCCCTCTCCGGGGCCCGGTCCGGCGGCAGCGGCGCGGACCGGGAAAAGAGCAGGGCTCCCACCACGACGCCCAGCACCAGCGCCCCAAGCACCACCAGCAAAGCCAACAGCCGATTCCGCTTGTCCTTCGGCTCCTTCATGGGCTTTCCCTCCTCGCAGAATTGGCAGTTAAAGCTCGTAGTCCACCGCTGCCCGACTCTCCCGGATGGACTGGCAGAGGGCGGAAACCGCCCGGTGCCGGGGGTCCGCCTTGTAGCGCGCCAGATCCTCCAGGGAATCAAAGTCCGAGATCAGGGCGGCGTCGTAGTTCCCCTCCCCCACGTTCCGGACCACCTGGGCCCGCTTCAGCTCCGGGATCACTCCCTGCAGGGCGGCAAGGCCTGTGAGAAACTGCTCCCGCTCCGCCTCCGTGCCCGGGCGGAACTTCCAGAGAACGATGTGTCGGATCATGCCATCTCCTCCTTCTGATAGCGGGCAATGGCAAGTCCCAGCAGCTCCATGGAGCGGCGGATGTCGCCCTCGTTCAGCACATAGGCAATGCGGATCTCGTCCTTCCCCTTGCCGGGGGTCCCGTAGAAGCCCTCGCCGGGGGCGAACATCAGCGTCTCGCCGCGGTCCTCAAACTCCTCCAGAAGCCAGGTCTGGAACTTGTCGGCGTCGTCCACCGGAAGCTTCGCCATCAGGTAGAAAGCACCCTTGGGCTCCTCGCAGACCACGCCGGGGATGCGGTGCAGCCCCTCCACGCAGGCATTGCGGCGGCGGCGGTACTCATCCCGGGTAGCGTCAAAGTAGCTGGGGTCCACTCCGTAGAGGGCGGCGGCCCCCAGCTGATCCAGCGTGGCGGAGCAGAGGCGTCCCTGGCAGAGCTTCATGGCCTGGGCAAGGAAGTCCCGGTTCCGGGAGATCAGGGCGCCCACCCGGGCGCCGCAGGCGGAGAAGCGCTTGGAAACGGAGTCCACCACGATGAGGTTCTCCTCCAGCCCCGGCAGGGTCAGGAAGGTGGAAAGGGGCTCGCCGCCATAGACGAACTCCCGGTAGACCTCATCCGCCACCAGGAAGAGTCCGTGCTTCTTGGCAATGTCGGCGATGACGGTCATTTCCTCCGGCGTCAGAACAGTGCCGGTGGGGTTGCCGGGGTTCGTGATGAGAATCGCCCGGGTGCGCTCATGGATGAGGGGCTCGATGCGCTGGCGCTGGGCGTAGCGGTAGCCCTCCTCCGGGGAGCTGTGGATGGGGCGGATATTGCCCCCCGCCACATGGACGAAGGTATCGTAGTTGGGATAGAAGGGCTCCGGGATCAGAATCTCGTCCCCTTCGTCCAGAAGGCAGCACATCACCATCTGCAGCGCCTCGCTGCCGCCGGTGGTGGCCAGGATGTCCTCCTCCGCCAGCGGCGCGCCGATGCGCTGATAGTAGCGCTGCACCGCCGCCACATACTCCGGCACACCAGGGGACGGGGCGTAGGACAGCACATCGCTGCGGTAATGGCGCATGGCGTCAAAGAAGGCAGGCGGCGTGGGGATATCCGGCTGACCGATGTTCAGGTGATGGATCTTCACGCCCCGCTTCTCCGCCGCCAGGGCGTAGGGATGGAACTTGCGCATGGGTGAGAGATGGCATTGCTGGATCTTGGACGAAAACTGCATCGTAACTCCTCCTTAGCAGAAAAGAAACGCCCCTGACATCCCTGTCAGGGGCGAAAAGATACTTCCGCGGTACCACCCTGATCTGCCCTCCAAAGGAGCGGCATCTCATGTCATCCGGTAACGGGGATGGGTCGTCCCGCTCCTCGCGGGCTGCTCCAAAGCGGCTGCTTCCCGGCGTGGGCTGAGGGCTCGCACCATTTCCCTCTCGCTGAAAACCGGTTTCGGAAAGCTGACTTCTTCACGGCAATCTCCATTGTGCACTTGGATTAGGCCTAGGATAGCCCATTTCCCCGCCCTTGTCAAGGGGGAAAAGGGCCTCTGGCAGAAAGTTATTTTCTTCGCAAACTTTTTTTCAGGGCCGTTACTCCCCGTCTTCCTCCAAGGGGAAGGACGGTTCGCCCGCGGCATCGGCGGCAGCGCCGCCCATCCGCATCTCCTGCCACTGCTGCTTGGTGATGAGAAGAGCCCGGGGTTTTGAGCCCTCAAAGGGTCCAACGATGCCCTTCTCCTCCATCTGGTCCACCAGGCGTGCCGCCCGGGAGTAGCCAAGCTTCAGCCGCCGCTGCAGCATGGAGACGGAGGCCTGCCCCAGCTCCAGCACCACGTCCACCGCGGCAGGGAAGAGCTCGTCGGACTCGCCGGTTTCCTCATCCTGGGGAGCGGGGGCAGCGCCCTTGCCGCCCTTGTCCTTCTCCTGAACGGACTCCTCGATCTTGCGCATGACCTCGTCGGAGTAGTCCGCCTCGCCGGTGGACTTCACATACTCCACCACCCGCTCAATCTCCTCCGGAGAGATGAAGCAGCCCTGGACCCGGATGGGCTTGCCGATACCAAGGGGCGCATACAGCATGTCGCCCTTGCCAATGAGCTTTTCCGCGCCGGAGTTATCCAGAATGATCCGGGACTCCAGGGAGGAAGCCACCGCGAAGGCAATGCGGCTGGGGATGTTGGCCTTCATCAGACCGGTGATAACGTCCGCCGAGGGGCGCTGGGTGGCGATAACCAGGTGGACGCCGGCGGCGCGGCCCATCTGGGCCACCCGGCAGATGGATTCCTCCACCTCTTTGGCGGCCACCAGCATAAGGTCCGCCAGCTCGTCGATGACCACCACCACGCTGGGCAGGTGCTCCAGCTCGTCCGTGGTCTTTGCCAGGGCGTTGTAGCCCGAGAGATCCTTCACATTGTGCTCCGAGAAGATCTTGTAGCGCTTCATCATCTCGAAAACCGCCCACTGCAGGGCTCCCGCCGCCTTTTTGGGGTCAGTGACCACGGGAATCAGCAGGTGGGGGATGCCGTTGTAGGGGGCAAGCTCCACCATCTTGGGGTCCACCATGATGAAGCGGACGTCCTCCGGCGAGGACTTATAGAGCAGGCTCACAATGAGGGAGTTGGTGCAGACGGACTTGCCGGAGCCGGTGGTGCCTGCGATGAGAACGTGGGGGAGCTTTGCTATGTTGTCGATGATTCACTTGCCTGAGATGTCGTTGACCTAAGCGAAGGCCACCTTGGATGGGTTCTCCGTGAACTCCCGGGTCTCCAGCACATCCCGGATAAGGACACCCGTGACCTGCTTGTTGGGCACCTCAATGCCCACCACGGAGATCTTCTCCGGAATGGGGGCGATGCGCACGCCGGTGGCCCCCAGTGCCAGGGCGATGTCATCGGCCAGGTTCGTAACCTTACTGAGCTTCACGCCCTGGTCCAGCACAAACTCATAGCGGGTGACGGAGGGGCCGTGGACCACGTCCCCGGCGGTGGCGTCCACGCCGAAGCTGGCCAGGGTCTCGGCCAGGCGGCGGGAGTTGTTCCGGAGCTCTGCCCCGGCCTCGGCCACGTTGCCGCCGGGGTTCTGATTCAGGAGCGTGATGGGCGGGAACTGGTAGACGTCCTCCGTGACTTTCCGCTCCTCGATCTCCTGGGTAACGGCTGCAGCGGCGTTCTGAACCTCCGCCGCAGCGCTCTGCTTCTCCTTCCGAGAGGCGGGCTCCGCGGGAATGGCGGGCTGCGCCGCCGGAACCTGCGCGGGCACGGAGGCTGGCACTGGCTGGGCCGCCGGAACCTCCGGCTTTGCTGCTGCCGGGGCGGGATGGCTCCCCTCCGTCAGCAGCTGGTCCGGGGTCTTCTGGCTCTCAGATTTTGGCCGGAAGAACCCGCCAAGCAGGCCCTTGCGCTTCTCCGGCAGGGGACTCTCCTCCGCCGGGATGGCCGGGGCAGCCTTCGTCTTTGCCGGGACGGCGGGCTCGTCATCCAGGGGAAAGTCGATCTGCACCTTCCCCTCGGTCCGGCGGCGGGGCTGGGGCTCAATGGGGGTCAGGCGGACGCCCTCCTTCCCTGCCCGCTTGGCAGACCTGGGCTCCTCCGGCTCCTCCTCATACTGGGGCCGGCTGCGGTTTTTCTCGATAAGGGCCCCCAGGGTCAGCCGCAGGGCCACCATCAACAGTGCGCTTGTTACGACCGCGAGAATGATGGCCGCGCCGACCTTTGTGAAGCCCGTTTCGCCCCCGATTGCCAGCAGCCCTGAAAGTACGCCGCCCGACTCGCAGGCAAGTCCCGTTTCCCAAAGCGTGGGAAACAGTCGAACCGTCGTGATCATCGTTTCCCTGCACCATGCCAAATGGCCCAGTGCCCCGGCGAAAAGGGGCAAAAGCATGGCGCAGGTGACCCGCAGCCGCACCGGCCGCCCGTGGTGGCAGAAGAGGATCAGGGCCGAGCCCAACATGGCTGGGGCCATCAGGTAGTACCCATAGCCAAAAAGCCCCTTCACCAGCACAGCGATCCAGTCAATGACAACGGCTTTCCCGCCAAAATAGCTGATAACAAGACACAGCGCAAATATGCACAGAACGACTCCCCAGACCTCCCGCCGGACAGGCTTCTTCTGGGGCTGGGCGCTCTTGCGTCCGCCGGAGCGGGAGGTGGAACTCCCGGAACGGGAACCGCTCCCGGTCTTGGAATTGCCGGAACTGCTTTTCTTTTGCGATGCTGCCATGGAGGCACCTCCCGGTAAGTAAGTTAAGGGCAGGCTCAGCGGATGAGCTTCAAAATCAGGGTCAGCAGGCCCACGGCCCAGCAGTAGTAGGCGAACCAACCGAAGCGGCCCCGGTTCGCGATCATCTTCAGTAGACGGATGCAGGCATAGCCGGAGACGGCGGCCACCAGCACGCCCACGAGATACACCGGCAGCTGCCTCCAGTCCACCCCGGCGTCCAGAGCGTCCTTGATGCTGAGGATATTGGCCCCCAGCACCGCCGGGATGGACAGGATGAAGGAGAAGCGCACGGCGAACTTCCGCTCAAAGCCCAGAAGGCAGCCGGTGGTGATGGTGGTGCCGGAGCGGGAGAGGCCCGGACAGGTAGCGAGGGCCTGGGAGACGCCCACGATGAGAGCGTCCGTCATCCGGGCGCTGCGCTCGTTCTTCCGCCCTTTTTTCACCCGATCGCTGGCAAAGAGCAGGAAGCCCGTGACGATGAGGGCCGCCGCCACCACATAGAGGTTATCCGAGAGGCTCTCTATCTGATCCTTGATGGGCAGCACCGCGAAAAGGGGCAGGGTGCCCACGATGACAAGAAGGATCATCCGCCTGGCAGGCGGTACGGGGTTGGGGGTGGCGCGATGGGCCAGGTCCCCGATCCCCCGGAAGAACTCCAGGATCATCTCCCGGATCTCCGTCCAGTAGGCGACGAAGACCGCAACCAAAGTGCCCAGGTGCAGCAGCACGTCAAAAAACTGAGGGATGTTCTCCGTCCCGCCCATGTTGAGAAGCTGGCTCGCGATGGCCAGATGCCCGGAACTGGAGATCGGCAGAAACTCCGTCACGCCCTGGACCAGGCCCATCAGGATGGATGTAAGGAAAGACATGGCTTCCACGCTCCCGATTCTGGATTTCCCGACGGCAATTTCCGCCGAAGGTCCCCGCAGGGGACACGCTAGAGATAAGCAATTATAACATACTTCCGGCAGGAATACCAGAGCGAATTCCGCCGGAGCTTTGTCATACTAGTTCTTGATAAAAAGCTTTGAAAGCTTTTGATAGCGCCGCAGGCGCGTCAAGAACTTATGAGACGGCTTTTGCGGCAGACTGCCGCAAAAGGGCGACGCTGACAGCGGCGCCTTCTTGATAAAAATCAAAGATTTTTATCAAGAAAGAGTATCAGGGAGGACGGCGGGAAACGGCCCAGGGCCGCCGGCGGCGGTCCTGGGCGCACTCATACTAATTCTTGATAAAAATCTTTAATATCAGCTTGGTCTATTGGCGCAATA
>CAMBID010000025.1 GCA_945867445.1 uncultured Clostridia bacterium
GCCGTTGGCGCTATCAAAGCAAGACGATTGTCTTGTTTTTCATGGATTCTAGTATCAGAGCTCCACGGTCTCCCCGGCGTGGAGAAAACAGAGGATCCTCCGCCCGACGGGCCGTTCCAGCACCCGAGCAAGGGCCTCGCTGTAGGCCTCCAGCTGGGGCCGGTAGCGCTCCGCCCGGAGCCGCAGCTCCTCTCCCTTTACATGGTCCGTCTTGAAGTCCAGCACCGTCAGGGGGCCTTCCTTTCCGCCAAAGCAGCAGTCCACGATGCCCTGCAGCAAAATGTGGTCCTCTGCCGCAGCGTCCCCGGATAAGGCCAGGGCCGGCAGCAGCACCGTAAAGCGGTACTCCCGCAGCAGCGTCTCCGCCGAGCGCAGCTCCTCCGCGATGGGGGAGCGCAGGAAGCGTTCCAGCTCCCACGCCGGGACGGCCGCCGCCTGGGCGGGGGTCAGCAGGTGCTTTTCCTCCATCCCAGCGATCTGCCCGGCCACATGAAAGTCCGAGAAATCCAGGTACTGGAGGGCCAGGTGCACCGCCGTGCCAGCCTCTGCCGCCGTCAGGTCCCCGCCGCTCCGCCGGAACCGGGGCTGGGTCAGAGGCCGGAGGGAGGGGGCTTTCGGCGCGTCCTCCGCGATCTCCCGGTCCGCCTCCCGGCCCTTCATCTGGGTGGCCGTCATCTTGGCCGGCAGCAGCGTCTCCACCTGGTAAGGGTACCGGAATTCCAGCAGCGCCGGGTCGAAAGCCTGCGTCTCCTCCCTCTCAGCCACGGTCTCCCGCCAGTCCGCCAGGGGCTGGGCCTCCGCGAGGTCCGTGTCCCAATGGACCGCCACTTCCCAGGGGAAGGCCGCCTCGCTCTCCGTGATGTCCGCGACTTCCCCGCCCAGGGCCCGGAGGGGACCGCTCTCCAGGCGGCAGAGAAGCGGCAGCAGGATCCAGTCTCCGCAGCATTTCCCCTCCGCCACCGTCTCCGGGGCCACAGGGCAGGCGGCCTCCGCCGCCAGGCGCTGCAGCTGCCTCTCCGCGTGGTATCGGGCGTCCACTAAGATGAGCTTCTCCTTGGCCCGGGTCATGGCCACGTACAGCACCCGCTGCTCCTCCTCCTTGTTCTCCCGGATCATCTGCTCCTTCAGGGCGGCTTTGGCCAGGGTAGGATAGCGGATGCGCCGGGCAAGGTCCACCCGGTCCGGGCCCAGCCCCAGCTGGGGATGCACCAGGACGGAGGACTGGTAGTCCTGTCGGGAGAAGTCCCGGCTGAGATCCGCCAGGATCACGATGGGGAACTCCAGGCCCTTGGACTTATGGATACTCATGATCCGGACGCCGCCGCTCTCCTCCCCCGCGCTGACCCTGGGGCTGCGGCCGGATTCCAGCAGCCGCCGCATTTGGCTCACAAAGCCATAGACACCGCCGCTGCCGCCGCTCTCCCAGCGCCGGGCCTGCTGGGTGAGGGCGATGAGGTTCTCCCGCCGCTGCTCCCCGCCCTCCATCGCGCCGAAGACGCCCAGGGCGTTGAGCCGGTGATAGATGTGCCAGAGGAGCTGCCCCACGCTGAAGTCCCGGGCCCGGAGGCGGAAATCCTCCAGCGTCGTGAGGAAGGCTCCGCAGTCCTCTCCGCCGTCCGCCCGGACGGCGTCCAGGTAGTCCCCCTGCCGGTCCCGGCTCCGGATCTCCGCGAGGCGTGAGGGAGAGAACCCGAAGAGCGGCGAGCGCAGCACCGCGATGAGAGCCACGTCCTGCCGGGGATTGTCAATGAGCTCCAGCAGGGAGAGGATCGTGGAGACCTCCACCGTGGAGAAGAAATCCGGGCTCTCGGCGAAGGCCGAGGGGACTCCCTCCCGGGCAAGGGCGGCGGCGAAGTCCGCTCCCCGTCCGCCGGGGGAGCGCAGCAATATCACGATGTCCTCCGGCCGGCAGGGGCGAAAGCTCCCGTCCTTCTCCGTCACGGGGAAGCGGTCCGCCAGCAGCTGCCGGACCCGGCGGGCAGCCAGCTTTGCCTCGGCGTCCTGCCGCCGGCCGCCCTCCTCCCCGCCGCAGCAGAGGAAGTGGTACTCCACGGCGCAGTCCTCCCGCTCCGGATAGTCCGCGCCGTAGTGCAGCGCCTCATTCTCCCCATATTCCATACCGCCCATCTCCCGGGAGAGGATGTTCCGGAACACGAAGTTGACGGCACTGAGGACCTCCCGCCGGGAACGGAAGTTCCGGGAGAGGAGGATCTTACGCTCCTCCCCCTCCAGCGCCTCCCCGGCGCTCCGGTAGGTCTCGTATTTCCGCAGGAAGATCCCCGGGTCCGCCAGGCGGAAACGGTAGATGCTCTGCTTCACGTCTCCCACGGTGAAGAGGTTCTGTCCCTCTCTGGAAATGGCCGTAAAGATCCGGTCCTGGACCTCGTTGGTGTCCTGATACTCGTCCACCAGGATCTCCCGGTACCGGGATGCCACCTGCCGGGCAAGCTCCGTGGGCCGCCCCTTCCCATCCAGCAGGATATGGAGGGCCAGGTGCTCCTGGTCGGAGAAATCCGCCGCGTTGCGGCGGAGCTTTTCCTGCCGGTAATCCTCCGAAAAGCGCTCTACCAGGTCCAGCAGCGCCGTCATGGCCGGGGCCACGGCGGATAAGTCCTCCATGGCCTCCCGGGCGGAGACAGCGGCAGCCTTCCCCAGGGCCTGCAGGTCCTTTTTGCAGGCGTCCCAGCAGCGCTTGCTTCGCTCCTTCTCCGTCCCGCCGTCCCGCACCGCCGTCAGCCTGGGGAAGTCCAGCCCCGCAAGCCCCGCGGCCAGACCGTCCCAGTCCTGCCGCTCTGCCAGACGCTTCAGCTGCCCGGCCACGTCCAGAAAGGCAGGGAGATACTTCGTCTCTAGCCTGGCGTCCCCCTGCATGCGCTCCGCGCAGTCCGTGAGCCGGCGGGCCCAGAGGGCCGCCCTGCTCCGGAGCTTCCCCCCCAGAACGGCGGCGTAGGGCGTCTCGTCAAAGTTCCCTTCCGGACAAAGCTCCGCCCACCGGCTTCGGTTTTCCCGCAGCCAGCGAAGAGGCCAGGCATGGCTCTGGATCTTCCCATAGAGCTCCAGCACCAGCGTCTCCAGCTTCTGGTCGTCCCTACCGTGGCCCAGGGTCCCGGCCAGCAGCTCCCCCGCCTCATCCAGCTCTCGGTAGAAGCCGTCCAGCGTCCGCTCCAGCACCTGGCGGCGCAGCAGCGCCGCCTCGTCCTCGTCCAGGGTGCGGAAGTCCGGGGACAGGCTCCGCCGGTCCTCCTCCCGGGCCAGGAGATGGGTATTTTCCCGCAGCAGCCCTGCGCAGAAGGCGTCCACCGTCTTGATGTCCGCCTGATAGACCCGCAGGAGCTGGCTGCGCAGGTGGGCATCCTCCGGCGCCGCCGCCATGCGGCGGTTCAGCTCCCCGGCGATCTTGCCCCGGAGCTCAGCTGCCGCCGCCTTGGTATAGGTGATGATGAGGAAGTCGTCCACATTGGCGCGTTCCTCCTGAAGGCAGCGGAAAAGCCGGTCCACCAGCACCTTGGTCTTGCCGGAACCCGCGGCGGCGCTGACGAGAAGGCTCCCTCCCCGGTCGCTCACCGCCCTTTCCTGTTCCGGCGTCAGTTTCAGCTCAGCCATGGTCCTCGCCTCCTTCCTCCTCGTCCTGCAGCATTTTCCAGAATTCCTCCGGTTTTACCTTCCGGAGATAGTTGCGGTGGTCCCGGCCGCGGCCGTCCTCAAAGTGGCAGGCCCCGGCCCACTGGCAGTAGCGGCAGGCGCCGTTCTCCGGTCCCCGGAAGACTGGATCCGCGTCGATGTTTCCCTCCCGGATCTCCCGGGTAATGCGGTGCAGCAGCCGATCCACATAGCGCTTCAGCTGCCCCAGCTGCCGGGCGGAAGCCAGAGAGCCCGAGAGATCCCCGGACTTGTCCACATTCATGGGAAGATAGACCGGCCGTTCCAGGGCCTCATGCTCCATGGCCCGCAGCACCGCCGGATCCCGCAGCAAAAGCCCCGTCCGGTGGAGGGACGCCGCGCGCAGGGCGCTGAGCTTCTCCGGCGGGATGTTCCGCTCCGCGGAGAGGACGTCGTCCCTTGCCGGGAAGTAAAGGACCCCGGCAGGCTCAATGGGCTTTCCGAAGTGGGCCTCTCCCTCGGCCTGCAGCATGAAGAGATAGAGCAGCATCTGGATGTCCAGCCCCATGCGGACGTCCGCCAGGTCAAAGCTCTTCTGCCCGGTCTTGTAATCCACCACCCGGAGGTAGAGCTTGCCGTCCTTCTCCCAGCCGTCCACCCGGTCCACCTTGCCGCCGATGCGCAGCTCGCTGTCCTCCTCTCGGATGGAGACCGCCGGCAGCGTGCCGCCGTCCCCGAAGGAGAGCTCAAAGGCCACGGGCACGAAGTCCGAGTGGCGCAGCTCCTCCGCCGTCTCCCGGACCACGGCGAAGGCCGCGTGCCGGAGCCGGTCAAAGAGGTAGCGGAAGCGGGGAGAACGGTCCTGGAAGTTCCGGAGCTCGCTCTCGGCGTACTGAGCGATGTATTTCTCCGTCAGCTGTCGGAGGTCGTCATCCTCCACCTGCCGGAAGCCGCCCCGGGCGTTCACCTCCCAGACCACATTCTCCAGCACAAAGTGCAGGAAGGTGCCGATCTGAGGCGCGTCAAACTTTGCCTTCTCCCGGACCCTGGCCCGGAGGCCATACTCCATGAAGTAGGCGAAGTGGCAGGAGTTCATCCGCTCGATCCGGGAGGCGGAGAAGCGAAAGCGGTCCCCGTAAAGGGCCCGGACCGCGGAGCGGTCCAGCCGCCCCCGGTCCATGGCCGCCGCCTGGTCCATAGCCGCCATAGCCTCCGGCCGCTTTTCCCGGAAGTAGGCGCGCAGGGCCTCATTGGCGCTGCGGCCCGCCGTCTCCAGCGCCGGGATCTCCGCCGTCAGGCGGTAGGACCGCCCCGGGTCCGAGCGCCGCAGGGCAGCGGATGGAAAGAGCTTGCGGATCCGCCACACCACGAAAGCCGGCCGCAGGGCCGTCCCCGCCCCGTCGGAGAAGGGATAGCTGAGGAAAAGCCCCTCCGTGGGCTGGCAGAGAGCGGCGTAGAGGTTCTGAAGCTCCAGGCTCATCCGCTCCATGCCCCGGGGGGCCAGGCGAAGGCCCAGGGAGGCCAGCTCGTCCCGGTCGCTCTCGTTGAGGATGCCGCCCGCCGCCGCGGGGGCTGGGAGCACATGGTCGTTGGCCCCCAGCAGGAAGAAGTATTTGCAGGTGTGGCGGTCATTGCGGCTGATGTCTCCCACCGTTACCTGGTCCAGGGCCGCCGGGATGCTGCCGATACTGTACTGGGTCAGCACCTGGCGCATAAGCCGCTGGAATTCGTCAGTGGAAATAGGCTCCTCCCCCAAAAGCTCCACGAACTGATCCAGCGCCCCGCAGAGGATCTCCCAGAGCTGGGCGCATTCCTCCGCCCGCTGCAAAAGCCCCGCTTCCACCAGACGCGTCCGCTGCTCCTCCAGGGACCGCTGCAAATCCACCTGCTCCAGAAATCCGTAAAGGGCTTCCACTTTTCCCCTTGCTGTTTCCGCCGATTTCATTCCGTCCCGCAGGGCCAGAAAGGGCTTCCGCACCCTCTGCCGCAGGGCGTTGATCTCCGCCAGCTCCGCCCGGGCGGCGTCATCCCAGTCCCGGCCATAGCCCGCCGGATGGGCCACCCAGTCCGTGTCCCGGAGCCACATGGCCCCATGGATGTCCCAGGTCAGGGCGTAGTTTTCCAGCCGGTCGCACTCCTCCGCCGTGAGCCCGGCGAGCCCCGTCTTCAGGCAGCGGAAGAGGTCCTCCTGCTCAAAGCCGGAGCTCAGGGCCTCCATGGCCCCCATGACGAGAGCCAAGGCCGGGGTCTCCAGGATTTCGCTGCGGCGATTGAGGTACGCCGGGATGCTGTAGCGCTCAAAAACGCTCTCCAGCAGAAATTCGTAGTCCCCCATGTTCCGTGCCCCCACGCCGATGTCCCGGTAGCGGCATCGACCCTCGGCTACCAGCCGCCGGATGGCGGCGGCGCACTCCTCCGCCTCGGCATAGAGGTCCGGGGCCTCCAGCAGCCGGATGGCCTCTGTCTCCCCCTCCCAGGGGGCGGCAGAGCCCAGAAAGCCCCGCTCCAGCCGCCGGAGGGGGCTGTCCTCTCCAGTTGGTTTGAAGAAAAGCACTTTCGCTTCCCGGTTCTCCTCCCGGGCCAGGCGCAGCAGCATTTCCCTGGTCCGGTAGGACGCGTCGAAGAGCTCGCTGCGCCCGCCCCGTTCCTCCCCCAGGAGGGACACGGTCACGGACCTCCCCTGCCGCAGCAGAACGGAGAGTACCTTCTGCTCCTGGGCGGTGAAGTAGCTGAAGCCGTCCAGAAAAAAGTCCACCCCCACAGCAATCCGGGACTCCTCCAGGTGGTCGCAGAGCTTGCTCATCCGGTCCCGGGCGTCCAGCCCCGGCCGCTGCAGCCGGGCGAGATACGCCCCGTAGAGGAGGCTCAGATCCCGGAGCTTCTCGGCGGTGGCTCCCGTCGCTTCCTCCCCCCCGCGGCCTAATTCCTCCGGCGAGACGGCGAAGCTCTGGAACTCGTCAAAGAGATCCAGCATGCTCGTGAGGAACGCCGCCTTCCGGGAGGGCCGGCGATAGAGCTTCAGTTCCGGTGCCACCTCCCCCAGGGCCTTCTGCAGTGTCAGAAGCTTGCCCCCCTGGTCCAGGGAGACGTCCGCCAGCCCCCCGGTGACGGAGAGCACCCGGGCGGCCAGCCGCCGGAAGCTCAGCACCTCCGCGTGGCGGCTGGCGGTATCGCCGCAGGCCCGGCAAAGGTCCATCTCCGCCGCGTAGGAGGCATGCTCCGGCACCAGCAGCACCTGGCGGGAGGAATCCCCCAGCGCCGCGATGCGCCGCAGCATCCATTCTGACTTCCCGCTCTTCGCCCGTCCCATGAGGATCGTCAGCACGGCGAACCCCCCTTTCCTTTGGTTCCCCCTATTCTACCATAGAATCCGCTCCACCAACAGCCCTCATTGCCTTTTTTTCCGGGACGTGCTACAATGGACAGGAAAATTCCGACGGTTTTCCCGTCTTAAGGAGGCCCGCCATGCACATTCCATCCTCCCCTACCGCCGCCCTGACCCCGGAGCCCTTCACCCCGGCCCTGGAAGCCGCCCTCCTCCCCTCCCCGGATTATGATGTCAAGCGCTGGCTCTACGTCCCCAACAGCTACTCCGAGTACCGGTACATCCTGGGCACCCGGGGGGAACGGCCCCTTATCTGCATGGGCATCAACCCCTCCACCGCCGCGCCGGACGCCCTGGATCCCACTCTTCAGTCCGTCCAGCGCATTGCCCTCTCCAATGGCTACGACAGCTTTCTCATGTTCAATGTCTACGCCCAGCGGGCCACCCGGCCGGACGACATGGAGAGCACCCTGAATCCAAACCTCCACGCCGAGAACCGGAAGGCCTTCCGCTACCTCCTCTCCCTCTCTCCGGAGCCCGCCGTCTGGTGCGCCTGGGGCAACATCATCGAAAAGCGCGGCTACCTGGCCGCCTGCGTGGGGGACTTCCTCACGGACGGCCAGGCCGTGGGGGCAAAATGGTACAGCGCCGGCTCCCTGCTGAAGTCCGGCCATCCCCACCACCCTCTCTATCTCAAGGCCACCACCGCCCTCCAGCCCTTCGACGTAGCGGAGTACCTCCGCTCCCCCCGCTTTCATACGAAAGTCTGATCAAAAGCTTTCAACGCTTTTCATCGTGCGAAGCGTTTCCGGTTTTTATGAGACGGGCGCGCATCCCGCACGCCGCCAGTGCGCGGAGCGCGCGGGATTTCAAAGGAAAGGATTTCCTTTGATACTCTTTCTTGATAAAAATCTTTGATTTTTATCAAGAAGGCGCC
>CAMBID010000026.1 GCA_945867445.1 uncultured Clostridia bacterium
CCGGACGGCGCCCTCGCTGATCCGGAGCTGCCGCTTCGTCAGCCCGCTCTCCGCCATCTGCTTGGGCAGCAGATGCCGCAGGGCGATCTGGAGCTTCTCCTCATCCGTATAGCTGGAGAGGCGGATGAGCTCCATCCGATCCAGCAGCGGGGCGGGGATGGTCTCTGTGGTGTTGGCGGTGGTGAGGAACAGCACCCGGGAGAGGTCCACCGGGATCTCCAGATAGTGGTCCCGGAAGGCAATGTTCTGCTCCCCGTCCAGCACCTCCAGCAGGGCGGAGGCGGGGTCGCCCCGGTAGTCGCTGCCCAGCTTGTCGATCTCGTCCAGCAGCAGCAGGGGGTTCATGGAGCCGCTGCGGGAGATGGCCTCGATGATGCGGCCGGGCATGGCGCCTATGTAGGTCTTGCGGTGGCCCCGGATGTCCGCCTCATCCCGGATGCCGCCAAGGCTGAGGCGGGCCAGCTTCCGGTTCGTGGCTTTCGCCACGCTCATGGCGATGGAGGTCTTTCCCACCCCCGGCGGACCCACGAGGCAGAGGATCTGGGCCTTGCCGCCGGGGTTCATCTGCCGGACGGCAAGAGACTCCAGGATACACTCCTTCACCTTTTCGAGGCCGAAGTGATCCTTCTCCAGGATCTTTCGGGCGGCCTCCACATTGAGGCGCTCCCTCGTCTCCACGCCCCATGGCATCTCCAGGCACACGTCCAGGTAGTTCCGAGAGACCGCCGCCTCGGCGCTGCCGAAGGGCTGCCGGGCGATGCGGTCCACCTCCCGCAGCAGGTGCCTGCGGCTCTCCTCCGGCAGGGGCAGGGCTTCGACCTTTCGGCGGTAGTCCTCCAGCTCGTCCTCCTCGCCCAGCTCGCTTTGCATGACCCGGATCTGGGTGCGGAGAATCTGTTCCCGCTGGCCACGCTCCAGTTCCTGGCGGACCTTTCCCTCCATCTCCTTCTGGAGGGAGAGGACCTCGTTCTCCCGGGCCAGGAGTTCGTTGACGTGCTTCAGCCGCTGGAAGGGGTCCCGCTCTTCCAGGACGGCCTGCTTCTCATGGTAGCGGAAGTCGCAGTTGTGGGCGATGAAGTCCGCCAGCTCGCCGGGGTCCCGGCTCTCCAGCACCATGGCCCGGGCCGCGTCGGAGACGCCGCCCACCAGCTCTGCATAGGTACCGAAGAGAATGGCAGTGCGGCGCAGCAGGGCCTCGGTCCGGGGACTCTCCCGGTGGGCGGCGCCCTCACCGAGCTCCTCCACGTTGGCCTGGAGGTAGGGCTCTGTCTGCCAGAGGCGGCAGAGCTTCGCCCGGCACACGCCCTCCACCAGGATGCGGACGCTGCTGCCCCCCAGCTTCAGGATCTGCCGGATGGTGGAGACGGTGCCAATCTCATAGAGATCCCGCTCCTCCGGGGCCTCCGTGCCAATCTCCCGCTGGGTCACAAGAAAGATCCGCTGATCGCCCTCCATGGCCCGTTCCAAGGCCCGGAGGGAGACCTCCCGCTCCACGTCGAGACTGAGGCTCATATGGGGGAAAACCGTCAGGCCCCGCAGGGCCAGGACGGGAAGATTCCAATTCATGCCTTCCATGGCTTGTCCATTCCTTTCTCAGGGATACCGGGGAAATACGCCGGAAGGGGCGCCCGCAGGCGTCCCTCCCGGAAAATGCTCTGATCTTCGCTGACGGACGCTCATACTAGTTCTTGATAAAAAGCTTTCAAAGCTTTTTATCAAGAACTTATGAGACGGCTTTTGCGGCAGACTGCCGCAAAAGGGCGACGCTGACAGCGGCGCCTTCTTGATAAAAATCAAAGATTTTTATCAAGAAAGAGTATCAGGCGCCCTTCCCGCTGCCGGGAGCGGCGTCCTTGCCGGGATTCAGCTTCACGGCGTAGTTCACCTTGTTGGGGTCTTGGGTCAGCAGGGGCTCCCCCTTCCCTTCCACGCAGTCCGCCGTGATGACGGCCTTGGTGACGGTGGGGTCGGAGGGGATCTCGTACATGATGCCCGTCAGCAGCCCCTCCATCACGGCCCGGAGACCCCGGGCGCCGATGTTTCGCTCAATGGCCTTGTCCGCCACAGCGTCCAGGGCCTCCGGGGTGAACTCCAGGTCCACCTCGTCGTACTCCATCAGCTTCTTATACTGCTTCACGAGGGCGTTCTTTGGCTCGGTGAGGATCTTCACCAGGTCCTCCCGGGTGAGGCTATTGAGGGATGTGATCACCGGCAGCCGGCCCACCAGCTCCGGGATGATGCCGAACTTCAGCAGGTCATGGGGCTGCACCTGGCGGAACAGGGCGCCCACATCCTCGTCCTTCTTGCTGGCCACGGGGGCATCAAAGCCGATGCTCTTGCTCTCCACCCGGCGGCGGATGATCTTGTCCAGCCCGTCAAAGGCGCCGCCGCAGATAAAGAGGATGTTCTTGGTGTTCACCTGGATGAACTCCTGATGGGGGTGCTTGCGGCCTCCCTGGGGCGGCACGTTGGCAACGGTGCCCTCCACAATCTTCAAAAGCGCCTGCTGCACGCCCTCGCCGGACACGTCCCGGGTGATGGAGGTGTTCTCGCTCTTGCGGGCGATCTTGTCGATCTCGTCCACATAGATGATGCCGTGCTCTGCCCGCTCCACGTCAAAGTCCGCCGCCTGCAGGAGGCGGAGAAGGATATTCTCCACGTCGTCGCCCACATAGCCGGCCTCGGTGAGGGTGGTGGCGTCGGCGATGGCAAAGGGCACCTTCAGGATGCGGGCCAGGGTCTGGGCGAAGAGAGTCTTTCCGGAGCCGGTGGGACCGATGAGCAGGATGTTGCTCTTCTGCAGCTCCACATCGTCCCCGTCCCCGAAGTAGATGCGCTTATAGTGGTTGTAGACCGCCACGGAAAGGGCGATCTTGGCCTCGTCCTGGCCGATGACATACTCGTCCAGCACAGCCTTAATCTCCTTGGGGGTGGGCAGCTGGTCGGGGATATCCTCCGTGAGGGCGGTGTCCTCGTCCTCAAACTCCTCCCCCAGGATCCGCATGCAAAGCTGCACGCACTCATCGCAGATCCGGACGCCGGGGCCCTGGATCATGCGGTGGACCTGCTGCTCGTGCTTGCCGCAGAAGGAGCAGCGCAGGGATTTCTTTGCGTCGTCACTCATGCTATTACCTCAAAAAGCGGATAACGGTTCTCCTCAGCGCTTGTAGATGACCTTGTCCACGAGACCGTAGTCCCTGGCTTCCTCGGCGCTCATCCAGTTGTCCCGCTCGGAATCGGCCTTCACCTTCTCCACGGGCTTGCCGGTATTCTCGGAAAGGATCTTGTTGATGCGCTTCTTGATCTTCAGGAAGTGCTCCACGTCGATCTCCATGTCCGTGACCTTTCCCTGGGTACCAGCGGAGGGCTGATGGATCATGATCTCCGCGTTGGGCAGGGCGATGCGCTTGCCCTTGGTGCCGGAGGAGAGCAGGAAGGCGCCCATGCTGGCGGCCATGCCCACGCAGATGGTGGACACATCGCACTTGATATACTGCATGGTGTCATAGATGGCCATACCGGCGGTGACAGAGCCGCCGGGGGAGTTGATATAGAGCTGGATGTCCTTGTCCGGGTCCTGGGCCTCCAGATAGAGGAGCTGGGCCACCACCAGGCTCGCGGTGGTGTCGTTGACCTCCTCCCCCAGGAAGATGATCCGGTCGTTCAGCAGGCGGGAGAAGATGTCATAGGACCGTTCTCCCCGGCTGGTCTGTTCCACAACATAGGGTACTAAACTCATTTGCGATTCCTCCGTTCCTTTCTCCCCCGGCGGAAAGCCGGGATAAACCATTCTCTCATGGTATCATAGGTATCAGCATACCACGGGTACCATGAGAGAATGTGTCGGATCAATTAACGTTCTGGAAATTTTTATCCGCCCGTTAATAGACCCAGGAGAATTACTCGCCCTTCTCCTCGGCGGAAACCGCCTCCCCGGCGGGGGCCTCCCCGGTCTTCTTGGCGGTCCGCTTGCGGGCGGGCTTCTTGGCAGGCTCCCCGGCGGCAGCGTCGGCGGCGACGGCGCTCTCGGTGATGAGCTTCACGGCCTTGCTGCGCTTGACCTCGTCGGCCACAGCCTCGCGGGTGATGTAGCCCTTCAGGGATTCGGCGTCCATGCCGTACATCTTGGCGGTGCGCTCATACTCGGCCTCGATCTCCTCGTCGGTGGCCTCAATGTTCTCCGCCTTGATGATCTCAGTGAGGGCCAGGTTCAGCTTCACCTGACGGAGGGAGGGCTCCTTGGCATCCTCATAGAGCTTACTCTCCTCCACGTTGGCGAACTTCATATACTGCTCAAAGGGAATGCCCATCTGGGTCTGGATGCGGTTTTTGAAGCTCTCCACAAAGCTCTCCACCTGGGTGTCGATCATAACCTGGGGGATCTCAGCGGTGATGCCGTCGGCCACCTTCACCATGAGCTCATCCTCGAAGTCCCGTCTGGCGGTCTCTTCCCGCTCGGCGGTGATGTTGGAGCGGATGTTGTCCTTCAGCTCCTCCAGGGTGTCAAACTCGGAGACGTCCTTGGCGAACTCGTCGTCCATGACGGGGAGCTCCTTCTCCTTCACCTCGTTGACCTTCACGTGGAAGACCACGGCCTTGCCGGCAAGCTCGGGAGTGTAGTCCTCCGGGAAGGTGATGTCGATGTCCTTCTCCTCCCCGGCCTTCATGCCGGCGACCTGCTCTTCAAAGCCGGGAACGAAGCTGTGGGAGCCCAAGACCAGACTATAGTTCTCGCCCTTGCCGCCCTCGAAGGGGACGCCGTCCCTGAAGCCCTCAAAATCGATGACGGCGGTGTCGCCGTCCCTGGCCTCGCGCTCCACGCTGACAAGGCGGCTGTTGCGGTCCGCCAGCTCCTGCAGGCGCTTGTCCACGTCCTCGTCGGTAACAGTCACCACGGGGCGGGTGGCGGAGAGACCCTTGTACTGACCCAGAGTGACCTCAGGATAGAGGGCCACCACGGCGGTAAAGCTGTAGCCCTCCTTGCTGATCTTGCCTTCCAGTTCAATCTTGGGATCGCCCACGAAATGCAGATTCTCCTGCTCCACGGCCTTCATAAAGGCGGGAGCCCAGGAAGACTCCACGGCGTCCTCATAGAAGACGCCCTCCCCGTAGGCGTTCTCGATCATCTTGCGGGGAGCCTTTCCGGGACGGAAGCCCGGAAGGCGGATTTTCTTGCGCTCCTTCAAATAAGCCTTCTCCACAGCGGCTTCAAACTCAGCAGCTTCCACCTGGATGGTCAGCTTGGCTTCGCTCTTCTCTAACTTTTCACAGCTCTTCAGAATCATAATTGTTTACTCCTCCGTTCATAGCCGGCTCAAAAAGCCGGTACGATCACACATTGTAACAGAATCCTTTTCAAAAAGCTATACTTTTTTCATTTTTATTGGAGATCCGGGCAGATTTTTTTCGGCCGGAAGTCCAGCGCGTCCGCCGAAATCAGGGTGTAGTCCACGCTCCCCCGCCTTCCCTCCACCCGGCGCCGGATGGTGGGGCCGTGGAGATGGCCATAGCAGCAGAGCTTCACCCGGTACTGCATGAGAAGCGCCAGGATCGGGGGGCACTCGTAGCCCTGGTAGAGGGGCGGATAGTGGAGGAAGCACAGCTTCTCCCTGTCCCCCGCTGCCCGGAGGGAGGCCTCCAGCCGGAGGACTTCCCGGTTCAGCATCTTGGCGTCGTGGGCCTTGTTCTCCTCGTCCAAAAACCAGCCCCGGGTGCCGCAGAGGGCATAGTCCCCGTAGAACTGACAGTTGTTGTGGAGGAAGTCCAGGGTGGTGATGCCCTTCTCCCGGAGGAAGGCCTTCATCTTGCCGACGGTGCCCCACCAGTAGTCGTGATTCCCCTTCACCAGGTACTTCTTACAGGGGAACTGATCCAGAAAGCGGAAGTCCGGCTCCGCCTGGGTGAGGTCGATGCCCCAGGAGGTATCCCCCGTCAGGATCAGCACGTCGTCCGCGTTCAGAGTGGAGAGGGCGGTCCCGATCTTCCCCACGTAGCCCTGCCATGCCCCGCCGAAGACCTCCATGGACTTGTCCGCCCCCAGAGAGAGGTGCAGATCCCCGATGGCGTAAAGGGCCATAAACGCCCCTCCTTTTTATCAGTTTATTGGGTATCTTTCAGCGTCTCCCGGGCCGTTCCCCTCAAAACCCGGCAGAGGTCCCGCTTCGCCCGGGCCATGGGCCGCCAAAAGCCGAGATGGGACAGGCCGAAGCCCCAGGCCCACATTGCCGGCACCGCCAGCATTCCCAAGGAAAAGCCGTTCAACAGCCCCTCCAGCAGCGTGGCCGGTGTGAAAAGCGCCAGAAATCCGTACCACACCGCCATGAATACCCGGGTGAGCCGCGGGCACCGGGCGTCCACGGAGACGACGCTGCCCGTCTCCGCCGGAGCGATGCCGCACCGAAGGACCGGCAGCCAGGAATTGCGGCCCCAGCAAAGGGGCCGCAGCGCAAACTCCGTTCCGCCGAAGGGAATGTCTCCATCAAAGCAGACCTCTCCCCTGCCGCCGCCCGCCTGCCGGGTGACGGTGCAGGCCCGAAGGGTCCCCAGCACCGTCTGGCAGTCGTAGGGCGTGTCCAGGAGAAAGCGGTCCCGGTTCCGCAGTCTCATCCGCGCCTCCTATGGTTTCTCATACTAATGTCTACGGAATAAACCGCTTTGCGGTTTATTCCGTAGACATTATTTTAATGGGAGAGCAGTATTACGGCAGGAAGTTCAGCACCACATCGTCCATGCCAGCCTTCTCCACCGTCAAATCGAAGCGGCGTTCCTTGCCGCGCAACGCCGCCAGCCGCCGGGGCACGGTGACGCCGGAGACACTGTGCAGCTGGTCCAGCAGCTCCACGCCGTCGCCTTCCGGCTCCTCCCCGATGGCGGGGAGAACGGAGGCGCAGAACTTGTAGGGTGAGGCGGTGGAGACGAAGACCGTAGGAGTCTTGTCCCCGGTCTCGGCCCGGTACTGCTCCATGACGGCGGCGGCCACCGCCGTGTGGGTGTCGATGAGGTAGCCGTAGTTCCGGTAGTACTTCCCAATGGTGGCGGCGGTCTCCTCCTCGCCGCAGCAGCCGCCCCAGTACTGCTCCCGGAGGGCGGACTTGACGGCGCCGGAAACTTCATACTTTCCGTCCTTGGCGAGCCTCGCCATGTAGTCCCGGACCTCCGCGTCGTTCTCCCCGGAGAGGTCGAAGAGCAGGCGCTCCAAGTTGCTGGAGACCAGGATGTCCATGGAGGGGCTCATGGTGCAGTGGAAGGGTCGGTTCCGGTCGTAGACGCCGGTGCGGAGGAAGTCCGTCAGTACGTCGTTGCGGTTGGAGGCGCAGAGAAGCTTCCCCACCGGCAGGCCCATGCGCTTGGCGTAGTAGGCCGCCAGGATATCCCCAAAGTTCCCGGTGGGGACACAGAAGTTCACCTTCTCACTCATCCGGAGATCCCCGGATTGCAGCAGGTCACAGTAGGCGGAAATGTAGTAGACCACCTGGGGCAGGATACGGCCCCAGTTGATGGAGTTGGCGGAGGAGAGAAAGTAGCCCCGGCCCGCCAGCAGCTCCCGCATCTCCCCATCAGAGAAGATGCGCTTCACCCCGGCCTGGGCGTCGTCAAAGTTGCCCACCACGGCGCAGACGCCGACGTTGGCCCCCTCCTGGGTGACCATCTGGGCCTCCTGGACCTTGGAGACGCCGTCCTTGGGGTAGAAAACGAGGATCTTCGTCTGCGGCACATCGGCGAAGCCCTCCATGGCGGCCTTGCCGGTGTCGCCGGAGGTGGCCACCAGGATGCAGGCAGTCTTCTCCTCCCCCCGCTTGCGGAGGGCGGCGGAGAGCAGCTGGGGCAGCATCTGCAAGGCCATATCCTTA
>CAMBID010000027.1 GCA_945867445.1 uncultured Clostridia bacterium
CGCCTGCGGCGCTATAAAAAGCTTTGAAAGCTTTTTATCAAGAACTAGTATAAGGGCGGACTTTCGTTCCGGCGGCAGCGCCGCCTTGGGAAGGCCCAGCTCCGCCCCGGCCAGGGCACTGAGCTGATGGAGGCAGACGCCGCCGTCCACGCTCCGGCGGATGCGGAGGAAGGCTTCCGCCGACCCCACTTCCCGGAGCGCTTCCGGCGTCTCTACGCCGATTCTCCGCAGGTTTTCCGCCAGCACCGGCCCGATGTTGGGGAAGGTCCATGAGCTCCATAGGCGCTCCTTTCCAGGCTCACAGGTCTCTAAAGAAGTCCCAGCCGGCGGGCCAGCGCCGCCCGTTCCTCTTCCGTAGGCGGCAGGGGTCCGGTCCGCAGGACGCCATCTTTGCATGTCGCCTCTGTCCCGGCACAGGCCAGGCGGATGCGGAGCTTTCCGATCGTTCGGGCCATCGGCTCCGGCCAGTAGTTCAGCCAGCAGAGGGCAGGACGGCCATCCTCCCCCAGGTAGCCGCCCTCCGGCGGCAGCCCCGCATCCACGCAGCCCCAGAAGGGGGGAAAGACCCCAGCGCTCCAGCGAAGGATCTCCCCCATCCGCTCCGGGGAAAACGCGCCCCGCTGGCGCTCCTCCGGGATGTGGACAACAAAGGCGTCCAGGCCCTTGCGGTCCCCAGTATGGAGCCGGTATCCTACCGGCCGCTCCCCGCCGGAAAAGAAGGAAACACTGTACCCAAGGTCACCCAAGAGCAGGTTTCCCTGGTTGGTTTGTCCCTTCCGCAAAGTCCCGGCAAATGACTCCTCCGTCCAAGGGAAGAGCTTTGCCTGAGAGCGGTTCCAAACGGTCTCAAATGCTGGTCCGCCCTCCCCCTCCCGGAAGAGGGAGAAAAGGCGGTATCCCTCCGCCGCTAAGGCAGCGAAATCCTCCGGTCCGTTCCGCCGCCAGAGGATTAGTGTCCAATCCGCCATCAGCGCAGGAACATGGCGTCTCCGAAGGAGAAGAAGCGGTACTTCTCCCGGACGGCCTCCTCATAGGCGGCCAGGACATGCTCCCGGCCCGCGAAGGCGGAGACCAGCATGATAAGGGTGCTCTCCGGCAGGTGGAAATTGGTCACCAGGCCGTCCATCACCTTGAAGCGGTAGCCGGGATAGATATAGATGTTCGTCCACCCGGCCTTCGGCTCCATGTGACCATCCTCCGCCGCCCAGCTCTCCAGCGTCCGGCAGGAGGTGGTGCCCACGCAGATGCAGCGGCCGCCGCGGGCCTTGGTCTCATTGATGAGCCTGGCGGTCTCCGGCGGCAGGATGCAGAACTCGCTGTGCATCTCATGCTCCGCGATCTCCTCCTCCTTCACCGGGCGGAAGGTGCCAAGCCCCACGTGGAGCGTCACATAGCCGATGCCGATGCCCTTTTCCTGAATCCTTTCCAGCAGCTCCGGCGTGAAGTGGAGTCCCGCCGTGGGGGCCGCCGCGCTGCCGGGGACCTTGGAGTAGACGGTCTGGTAGCGCTCCCGGTCCCGGAGTTCCTCCTTGATATAAGGGGGCAGGGGCATTTTCCCCAGGCGTTCCAGTACCTCCAGGAAGATACCGTCGTAGTCAAAGCGGACAAGCCGGTTGCCGTCCGGCAGGACCTCCGTCACCTCGGCGGTGAGCTCCCCATTTCCAAAGGAGAGCTTGCTCCCCTGGCGCATGTGCCGGCCGGGGCGCACCAGGCACTCCCAGGTCTTCTCCCCCCGGTCGATGAGCAGCAACACCTCACAGGCTCCCCCGCCGGGGAGCCGCTGGCCCAGAAGCCGGGCGGGCAGTACCCGGGAATCATTCAGGATCAGGCAGTCGCCGGGATACAGGAAATCTGGCAGCTCATAGAAATGGTGGTGCTCCCAGGCCCCGGTCTTCCGGTCCAGGGTCATAAGGCGGGAGGTATCCCGCTTCTCCAGAGGGGTCTGAGCTATGAGCTCCTTGGGGAGCTCATAGTTGAAATCGCTGGTCTTCATGCTCGTTTCCTTCCCGGGGCCCTCAGTAGAGGTCCACGTCCGTATAGTAGAAATGGAGGATCTCCTCGTAGCCATAGCCCTGCTCCGCCATGGCCTTGGCACCCCACTGGCTCATGCCAACATGGTGGCCGCTGCCAGTGCCGGTAATGGTCACGTCATTGCCGCTGTCGGAAGGCACACCTCCGCCGCTCTGGCTCATCCCGGAGGATGTCAGCACCCAAGCGTTGCCGTCCAGGGCCGTGACAGTCCCTTTTCCGGAAATGGCGTAGGCCCCCTGGGTAGAGGCGATCTTCGTGGCGCTGTCGTTGATGTAGAGCTCCGCCCCCTGGCTCTGGCCGTTGATGGTGAAGCGGAGGCTCCTTACGCTCTTGCCCAGGGTAGAGCTATAGAAAATGGTGCGGCACTTGTCGCCCTGCACCGTCAGGGTATTGCCGCTGCTGTCCACAAAGGTGACCTTATAGACGTTTCCCATGGCGGTATAGTCTGAGACATAGACCTTCTCCACTGTGCCAATGGAGTAGCCGCTGTTCTGCAGGACCCAGGTGAGCTCGTCCTTGGTGTAGGTGGTGGTATAGCGGTAACCCGGGATGGTGACGAGAGCCTCGTAGGGGTCCTCCTTGCCCTTGAGATAGGCAAGATCCCCGCCCCAGACGTTCTTGGCGTCCTCCGTGGCTCCGCCGTCAGAGGAGAAGTACACCGCCTCGATGAGCTTCCCGCCGTAGTAGAGGCAGAGGCCCGCCGTCTCGTCCACGGCGGCGTCGCTGCGGGCGCTGGGGCCGGAGGTGGAGTTGCCCCGGCCGTAATAAACCTGACAGTCAGTGGTGTTGCAGACGTCGAAGCCGTAGGCAGCGCTGTGCTTCGTGGCGCGGCTCACATAGGTCCGGGCGCAGACAGCCTGGGCCGCCAGGGCCTCTACCGGCCAGCTGCCGCTCATCTCATAGGGAATGACGCCCTTGACGTAGTCCTCCCGGTCCACTACATTGATGACACTGAGCTTTCCCCCGGTGACCCGGGGGTATTCAAAGCCGCCCCGGTATTTATAGAAGCGGAACCAGGTCTCGGCGATCTGTCCCTGGCCGTCCGGCAGAATGGCAAAGCTCCGGCTCCCCTGACAGTCAAATTCAAAGAGGACGGTGGCGGTCTTCGTCACCGTCACCACCACGCCGGTGCGGCTGGCTGCGACGGCGCTGCCGTCCAGGCCAGCATTCGCCAGGGCCAGAACGGCCTCGCTCTCCGTCTCATAGCAGCCAAGGCGCAGGCGGTAGGTATCGGAGATGTAGGCAACGTAACTTCCAGGGTAGCTTTCCGCCGCCGCCGCAGCCTCTTCGAAGCTTGCGTAGGTTTCCGCCGTCTCCGCCCGCCAGGATCCGATGACACCCTGGCCCTGGTCGCTCTCATAGTAGCCGCTGCTGCCAAGGTAAATGGTCCCCGCCGCCGTGACGGAGACAGTAGTCTTCCCGGTCTCCCCCACTTCTACAAAGCTCCGGCTGCCGTCATAGTAGCCGAAGGCATAGCCGCTGCCCACGGCATTTTCCAGGTTGGCGGAGAACATGGCGCTGCTGCCGTAGCGCAGTCCCACCTTCACGGTGTCATTCTCCAGCGCGGCAGCCGCCCCGCAGCAAACCAGAATCGTCAACAAAAAGCTCAGGCTCCAACGCAGTTTTTTCATGCGACCTCCCCAAGTCCCCACTCTTGACGAGCGGGCCGCAGTGTGCTATGATATGGACAAATGTACGCGGTACGGGTACAGTCAGGACATCCCCTCCGGGAAGTTCCCGTAGGGAAGCGGGTTCCCCGCCTCCCCCTGTCCGACGTAACAGGCTGTGATACTCTATTATATTATAGAAGCCCCCGGGATGCAAGCGGATTCGACATCTCCCGGGCGGAAACGGAGGAAACGATGAAAGAGTACAAGGTCGGCATCATCGGCGGCACGGGTATGGTGGGCCAGCGTTTCATCACGCTGATGGAGCATCACCCCTGGTTCCGCCTCACCGTCATCGCCGCCAGCGCCCGCAGCACCGGGAAGCCCTATGGCGAGGCTGCGGAGAAGCGCTGGGTCATGCCCACTCCCATCCCGGCCTGCGCAAAGGACCTTGTGGTGCTGGACGCCGTGGCGGATGCGGAGAAGATTGCCTCGCTGGTGGATTTCTGCTTCTGCGCCGTGGATATGCCGAAAGACGAGATCCGGTCCCTGGAGGAGCGCTACGCCAGGCTGGAATGCCCCATCGTCTCCAACAACTCCGCCCACCGCTGGACGGAGGACGTCCCCATGGTGGTGCCGGAGATCAACCCGGAGCATCTGGCCGTCATCCCCGCTCAACGCCAGCGCCTGGGCACCAAGCGGGGCTTTATCGCCGTGAAATCCAACTGCTCCCTCCAGAGCTATGTCCCCGCCCTGCACCCCCTTCGGAAATACGGCCTTGAAGCGGCTCTCGTCTGCACCTACCAGGCCATCTCCGGCGCGGGCAAGACCTTTGAGCGCTGGCCCGAGATGGTGGACAACTGCATCCCCTACATCGGCGGTGAGGAGGAGAAGAGCGAGCGTGAGCCCCTGAAGCTCTTTGGCCAGGTGGAGGACGGGAAGATCGTCCCCGCCCAGGGCCCCAATATCACCGCCCAGTGCTTCCGGGTGGCCTGCCTGGACGGCCACATGGCGGCGGTCTTCCTGAAGTTCCAGGATGGGTGCAAGCCCTCCATCGATGAGATCAAGGCAGACTGGGCGAATTATCGCGGCATTGCCCAGGAGCTGAAGCTCCCCTCCGCCCCCAAGCAGTTCCTCCACTATATGGAGGAGCCCGACCGCCCTCAGGCAAAGCTTGACCGGATGTGCGAGAACGGCATGGCCATCAGCCTGGGCCGCCTGCGGGAGGACAGCCAGTACGACTATAAGTTCGTGGGCCTCAGCCACAATACTCTCCGGGGCGCCGCCGGCGGCGCGGTGCTCCTGGCGGAGCTCCTCTGTGCCGAGGGCTGGATCGAGCCGGTGCGGTAAGGTTTTCCCGCCTTGGCGGAAGCCGCCGGAAGACAAGACTTCCCGTCAAAAAGCCAGGACCCTCCACAGACCAAAGTCTGCGGAGGGTCCTTCCTGCATTTTCGAAAACAGGAGACGCTCACTCCCCGTCAAAGCGGCGCTTCAGGGCGCGCTCCGTCAGTACGACCGTCCCCGCCAGCAGTACCAGCTGCGCTATACAGACGGCCCCGCCCAGAGACCCGACGGTCTCTGCCCGCTCCCCTATCACGAAGAGGAGCGGGATCGCGGAAATCGGCAGCAGGATCCAGCCGCAGAGGTTCCACAGCCGCCCGAAATAGCTGTGGGCGAAGCGCCAGGTCTCCTCATTCCTCATGGACCGCGCGCTCCGATAGCCAAAAAGGACGTTGATCTCCTCCGGCGGCTTTCTCCGGAAGCGCTTCCCCACGACGATCATCGCCGCGGGGATCAGAAGATCCATGGAAAGCATGAAAAACCAGAAAGCCATATCGCACACCTCCGAAAGAATTTGGCAGCTGTTTCACAACCTGCTTCCCGTCCGGTGCCGATCCCGGCTTGGAAGAGAATCTTACTGTCACCGTCCGCGAAGCCGATGCCGATTCCCCTCTGCCATCCGCAGCTGTAAATCCAGCCATATGGAGAAGGGATCCCCTTTCCGTTTAAAAAAGTTCAGCATTAGCAGCCTCCCGGGCCCACTTTTCCCATACTCTCATACGAAAACCCGCTAAAAAGCTTTGGATAGCGCGAGGCGCGTCCGGTTTTTATGAAACGGCGCGGCGTGTATTCTGCACGCTGCGAAGGCGCGGAGCGCACGGGATTTCAAAGGAAAGGATTTCATTTGTAATACTCTTTCTTGATAAAAATCTTTGATTTTTATCAAGAAGGCGCCGCTGTCAGCGTCGCCCTTTTGCGGCAGTCTGCCGCAAAAGCCGTCTCATAAGTTCTTGACGCGCCTGCGGCGCTATAAAAAGCTTTTAAAGCTTTTTATCAAGAACTAGTATAATCAGTATCACATCTGCCTCCCGCTGTCCAGTCCTTTCGGGGAGCCTCCCTCAGCCCTCCCGCATCACCCAGGAATTCCGAAGGTTTTCCTCAAGAGACAGGCTCTCATCATAAGGGGTGCGATCCGCGTTCCAGAAGGTGGCGTAATCGTCCCGGAATTCCACCCCGGCGCTGCCAGGCTGGTGCCAGGCGCCGCCCTCCGTGCTGAGGAGCAGGGTGGCGTTTTCCAGATAGCCGTGGACCCGCTCCAGGAAAGCCGCCATGGCGGCGGGATCCATCCGATCCTCCGGCTTGGCGTTGTCATTGCAGTCGCAGTTCAGGGACAGCTCATCCAGCATCACAGGCTCGCCGTCCTCTGTCAGATAGAAGAGTTGATATTGGAAGGAGAGCCAGCCCATGCTCATGTAGGGATAATAGGTCAGCAGGCAGTCCTGCCCCTCCAACCGGCAGGCAAAGACACTGCCCCAGCCCGCGTGGGCAAGGCTGAAGCCCTCCTGCCGCCAGAGAGGACTCTCCCCCTCCCGTAGGGCCAGCTCCCAGGAATCGCCGCCGTCTGCGGCGAGGTCTCCGGTCTCCAGATACCGCCGCCAGGCATCCGTCCCGTGAAGAGTGCGGAGCAGCACGGTTTCCTTCGCGCCGTCCCGGTCGAAATCATAGCTTTCCGGCAGGGCTTCCTCCGTCAGAAGAAGGCTCACGCCCGTGAGCTCTCCCTCGAGGCCGAAGAGGACGCAGCGGAAGGTCTCATCCCCGGTCCCCTGGTCCACCGTAATATCCAGCTGCGCATCAGCTTCCCAGCGGCACCAGTCCTCCGGCAGGACCGTTTCCCCGGGCAGGGGGCTGCCGTCCGGCAGGACGAAGTCCCAGCGCTTCCCGGTTTCCGGAGCTGCCACGGTGATGTGCTTCCCGGTTTCATCCCCATAGGCCACCGCCACCAGGGTAGGACCCTCCGGGGCCCAGACAACGGACTGCCAGGGGAAGCCGTCCTCCTCCCAGACCGTCTCGCCGCTTTCGACCTCCACGATGCGGAAGGTTTCCCCGGTCTCCGCCCGGAAGCGCCCGTCCGGGGAGGTTTCCTCCCCCGCCAGCTCTGCCGCCGGGGCGCTGCCGGAGAGTGCCTGATCTCCCCTCTGCCCGCAGCCGCCCAGCAGCAGCGTCAGTCCCAGAATTCCCGCCAAGATCCCCTTGTCCATGCGCATGAAAAAGATCCCATCCCTTCCTGATTTTTCTTCAGGATAGCAGATGAGATCTTTTATGTCTACTTGAAAACGGTATCAAATGTGACGAAACGGTAACATTCCATGCCGGAAGGGAGAAAAACGGTTCCGTTTGCGTCTCATTTCCCGCTTGTGAAGGAAAGCGCTCGTGCGGTGTTATTTCCCCCGGCGGCTCTCGATGAAATCATCGTAGGTGCCGAGATAATCCGTCAGCTTGCCGCCCTTGAACTCCATGATGCGGTTTGCCACGGTCTGGATGAACTCATGGTCGTGGGAGGCGAAGAGGACGTTGCCCTTGTAGTCCGCAAGACCATTATTCACCGCCGTGATGGACTCCAGATCCAGGTGGTTCGTGGGCTGGTCCAGCACCAGGACATTGGAGCCGTAGAGCATCATCCGGGAGAGCATGCAGCGGACCTTCTCGCCGCCGGAGAGCACCTTCACCGGCTTGTAGACGTCGTCCCCAGAGAAGAGCATCCGCCCCAGGAAGGAGCGCAGGAAGGTCTCGGTGTTGTCCGTGCTGTACTGGGAGAGCCACTCCACCAGGTTCTCGTTGTGGTCGTTGAAGAAGGAAGAGTTATCCAGTGGGAAGTAGCTGGTGGTGATGGTGGTGCCCCACTTGTAGCTGCCCTCGTCCGGCT
>CAMBID010000028.1 GCA_945867445.1 uncultured Clostridia bacterium
CCGCTGATGCTGGTGCGCCCCCTCTCCGGCAGCGGGGCTTTGGGGGTTGCCGGGGAACTGATTTCTGCCCACGGGCCGGACAGCTACGTGGGCCGGGTGGCGGCGGTGATGCTGGGCAGCACGGAAACCACCTTCTATACCGTGGCCGTCTATTTCGGCGCGGCCGGCATCCGGAAAACCCGCTACGCCATCCCCGCCGCCCTGACGGCGGACGCCGCGGGCTTCCTGGCAGCCGCCGCCATGGTGCGGCTGCTCTTCGGAACGTGAGTACATCCCCAGCTTGGAAGACTGGGTACCACAGCATCAGAAAAAAGGAAGCGGGAGACCCCGCATCCTTTTTTCAGGCGAAGACCACCTGAACCAGCAGCATATAGACCGCCGTCCCCCCGGCGATGGAGAGGAGGACGTTCCGCTTCCAGCCATGCAGGGCCACCACCACGGCGGTGGCCAGGAGCTCCGGCACCCCGTGGCTCCCGGAGAGCCAGGAGACGTTCCGGAAGCAGTAGATGACCAGCAAACCCATCATGGCCGGAGGAAGCACCCTCCCCAGGTAGAGGACCACCCCGGGCGGGTCCTTTCTCTCGGGGAAAAGCAGGAATGGAAGCCACCGGGTGATCTGTGTCCCCAGGGTCACGGCCAGAATGGTAAGCAGGGTCTCCATGGGCGTCAGGCGCATAGCTTCCTCCTTCCTCCCAGCAGCACAAGGAGCAGCAGGATCATGGCCGGGATCACCAGGTTATCCGCCCCGAAGAGAAGGAGGCTCAGCGCCGTGCAGCCCAGGCCGATGAGGCCCGCCGGACGGTTTCCGCGCCTCTGCCACTGCTCCAGAAACAGCACCACAAAGAGGGCCGTCAGGGCAAAGTCCATGCCAGTGCTGTCAAAGGGCAGAACGCCCCCGGCGAGGGCTCCCGCCGCGGAACCCAGCAGCCAGTAACCGTAGTTGAGAAGGGAAATCCAGAAGTAAAAGTCCCGGCGCTCCACCCCCTCCGGCAGCTCCAGAGTGGAGACCAGGGAGAAGGTCTCGTCCGTCAGGGAGAAGATCAGGAAGGGCCGGGCCCAGCCGGTGCCCCGGTACTTTCCCAGCATCGAAAGGCCGTAGAAGGAGTGCCGCGCGTTCACCATAATGGACATGAGGAGGGCGGAGATGGGATCAAAGGCCGCGGTCAGCAGCGACACCGTGACGAACTCCATGCTGCCGGCGTAACAAATGACGCTCAGCAGCAGTGCCCAGCCCACGCCGTACCCCGCGTCCGCCATCAGCACGCCGTAGGCAAAGCCCAGGCAGAGATAGCCCGTCATCACCGGCACCGTCGCCGGGAACGCCGCCTTCAGTGCCCGGCTGAAGCCGCTTTTTGTCCCGTCCATGTCTCTCCCTCCTTCCTGCCTTTTTGGTATGGTGACCGTGATGGAAGGTAGTATACGGCGCTCCGCCAGGAAAGTCAATCCGCTTCCCTCCATAGATACCACCCTCTTCCCGGAGATTTTGCGATGCAAAAGCATAGCAAAAAACAAGATGCGCCATTTTCTCGCCCCTTCGGGGCAACCGAAAATGATGCGCAAAAACTTCATGCGCTCTGGCTTTTGCCCATGATCGTGGTGCGCAATCCTGCGCATGAAGTTTTCTGCACTTTCCCCGGATCAGGCCTTCAAGCCTTCCCCTCGCAAAAGATTCCCCTCCCTCCGGGGAATGCAGGACGGAAACCATCCCCATCCACAGGAACCGTTTGCATCGCAATCTCCTGCCAGCCACCCGTCCAAGGCTCCGATCCGGTCTTTTTACAAATTGTTATAGACTTCCCCGGAAAAAACGGGTAGAATGAGGGAGATCCCTTCCGGGACCAACCCGGCGGCACTGGCCGCCTGCTAAGGAGGACTCCCTCATGCGCTTTCTGGAACGCCGGCTCAGCCGCTTTGCCGCCCGGCACCCTCGCTTCGGCATCCCGGACCTGATGCGCTACGTCGTCATCGGCCAGGCCATCGTCTACGTGCTCTACCTCTTCACAGGGCGGAACCACGCGCTTTTGAGCTTCCTGGACTTCAACCTCCAGGGCCTGCTCCACGGCGAGGTTTGGCGCCTCGTGACCTTCGTCTTCCAGCCAAACTCCTACTCCCCCCTGTCCTTCGTGATCCTGCTGTCCTTCTACTACTTTGTGGGCAGCTCCCTGGAGCGGACCTGGGGCACCTGCCGCTTTAACATCTACTATTTCAGCGGCATGCTCCTCTCGGTACTGGGCACCGCCGTCACCGCCCTCCTCTCCCACGACCTGAGTCTGAGTCTCCGCAGCGCCTACTATCTGAACCTGACCCTCTTCCTGGCCTTCGCAGCGCTCTACCCCGACGCCCGGATCAACTTCTGGTTCATCCTGCCCCTGAAGGCCAAGTGGATCGCCATCGCTGATGGGGTGCTCTTTCTCTATGAGATCGTGCTCTCGATCTCAGCGGGGGATCTCATCGGCATCGTGACGCCCATCGTAGCCATTCTCAACTTCCTGTTCTTCTTCTGGAGCGATCTCGGTGAGATGCTGGGCATCCTGAAAAACCGCTCCCGGCAGCGGACGTCCCCCAATGCCATCCAGTTCAAGCGGGCGGCCGCCGCCCAGCAGCGCAAGGAGAGGGCCCAGGGCTACCGCCACAAGTGCGAGGTCTGCGGCCGCACGGACGCAGACTTCCCGGACCTGCAGTTCCGCTACTGCTCCCGCTGCGCCGGCTACCACTGCTACTGCGAGGACCATATCTTTCACCATACCCACATCACGGAGTGATACTAAAACCGGATAAAAGCTTGCAATACTTTTGATCGCGGGAAGCGCGTCCGGTTTTTATGAGACGGGCGCGCATCCTGCACGCCGCCAGTGCGCGGAACGCACGGGATTTCCCTAGAAACCAGTATGAGGCAAACCGGGACCGGGCGAATGCCCGATCCCGGTTTTTTTCCTCTCCGGCCTTTTCAGACCGGGACGGATACGGTATAATGAAGAAAACCATCAAACGCTCCGGGCCTCGCCCGGGGGAGAGGAGATACCATGGCGAAACGATCTGCTGCCCGGGCTCAGGCGGCCCTGCTGCGCGCTTTCACCGCGCCGGAATTCCTGACGCGGACGGCGCTGTCCCGGGAGGAATCCCTGGCCCTGCTGGAGCGGGTTGACTGGCTCCGGGAGCTGGAGGCCCGGCTGCCCGTACAACGCCGCTTTGCCTGCGGCGAGGTGCTGACCCTCTGCCGTCCCATGCTGGACGCCCTATCCCCGGAGCCGGAGGAGGGCTGGCTCCGCCGGGCCTACCAGTGTGCTGTGGGCATCCTCTTCCCGGAGGGAGCGGAGGCGCAGCCGCTGCCCGTCCTGCGGGGCTGCCTGTGCTTCCTGCAGGTGCTGCAGATCCTGCTGCGGGAGGAGCGCCGTCTGCCCTTCGATCCTCGGCTGGATTTCGCCTTCTGCACGGAAGAGGAGCTCACCGGCAGCTACCTTGCCCAGGATTACCGCCGCTTTCTGGATCGCTGGCAGTCGGAGTATCTCTACGAGCTGATGCGCCTGGGGCAGGAGGTGACCCCCTACCGGACGCTGGAGCACATCGCAGGGGTCCACCATGTTGCCATGCGGACAGCCCGGGCCTTCGCCCAGGGCGGGGGTCTCGTAGACCTCGCCCTGATGAGCGCCGCCGCCGCGGGCCACGACCTCGGTAAGTTCGGCTGCCGGGCCGGGGAGCGGGTCCCCTACCTCCACTACCACTACACGGACCAGTGGTTCGCCCGCCAGGGCCTCTCCTCCATCGGCCACATCGCCGCCAACCACTCCGTCTGGGACCTGGAGATTGAAAGCCTCTCGGCGGAGTCCCTGATCCTGGTATACTCGGACTTCCGGGTGAAGCAGTCCCGGGATGCGCACGGCGGCGAGATCACGGAAATTTTCTCCCTGAAGAACTCCTTCGACGTGATCCTCTCCAAGCTTGACAACGTGGACGAGGCGAAAAAACTCCGTTACCGCTTCGTTTACGCCAAGCTTCAGGATTTTGAGGAGTATCTTCTGGCCTTCGGCGTGGACACCACCCTGCGCCACCCCCGCGTCCAGCCGCCGGAGCGGAAAGACGCCGCCCTCCTCTCCCCGGACGAGGTGGTGGTAGGCCTGCGGCGGACAGCGGTTGACCACAACATCCGCCTGATGCACCGCTTCGGCCACGACCACCTCTTTGCCAGCATGCTGGAATCCGCCCGGAGCCAGAAGCACTGGGGCCAGATCCGGGCCTATATCTCCGCCTTTGAGGAGTATTTCACCTATTTGACGGACTACCAGAAGGAGCAGACCCTGGACTTCCTCTATGAGCTTCTGGTCTACCCGGACGGCGACATCCGCCGCCAGGCCGCCGCCCTGATGGGGCGGATCCTGGCAGACTTCCGCACCGGCTACCGGAAGGAGCACCCCCAGGACGCGCCTGCGGATCCCGAGGAGGACCGGCCCTTCCGGCTCTGGGCGGAGCTCGTCACAAAGCTCATCCAGCCGGACCGCCGCCTGACCCCCAAGCAGACCAGCACCGTCCGCTACACGGCAAAGCTGGTGGCGGAGTCCCTCCTGTCCAACTGCCCGGACGCCGCGGCCCCCCGCTTCGTGGGGGAGCTGCTCCGCCGCTGCGCCGAGCCCGCCGCCCTGGACGCTGGGACCGCCTTCGCCCTGCTGGACGCCGTCGTGAGCCTCCCCGCCGGCCGCTGCACGGAGGCGGACGCCGCCGTGCTGACGGGCTTTGCCGCCTACTGGCTCAAGAATGGCGCGGAGCCGGAGCAGGCGGCCGCCGCCCGGCTCTTTGAGCATCTGCTCTCCATTCTGCCCGCCGATTCCCCGGTGCGCGGGCGCATCGCCCAGGCTGCGGCGGACTTCCGGGGCGGCAGCACGCCCCTGCGCTTTTCCGCGCTGCGGCTGCGGCGGGAGCTGGGCCTCCCCACGGAGGCTCTGGAGCATCTCCTGGACGACCCGGAGGCCGTCAGCAACGTGTTCCTGGACAATCTGAAGACCGCCACCCACTGGGTACTGAAGGCCCTGGGTGTGGAGTACCTCCTCTACCAGGCGGAGCGAACGGAGGGCCAGAACCTGCTGCACATCGCCACCCACTTCTGCAACCTCATAAAGGTCAGTGAGAACGTGGTGGTCCGGCGCATGGCGGGGGAGTCCCTCCTGGCCATGGCCCCCTCCCTCAGCCGGGACCGCCGCAACGAGATCGCCGTGGAGCTCTCCAAGGCCCTGGAATCCGGCCAGAGCGAGATCTCCAAGTACATCCCGGAGTACCTGGGCCAGTTTGCTCTCTGGCTCTCCCCCCGGGAGCTGGACGAGGTGGTCTCCCAGATGGAAGGGCTCCTCTCCTCCGCCAATGAGAATGTGGCGGACGCCGCCCTTACTACCATCGGCTCCCTCCTGGAGCACTACAGCACCCGCAAGGGCCGCTTCTCCGAGTCTGCCGCCGCCCTGGAGCTCCGCCGCCGGCATCTGACGGGCCTCCTTCTCACGGGCCTCGCCTCCTACCGGGAGAGCGAGCGCCGGGAATCCCTCCGCATCCTGGGGGACGGTCTCTTTGCCTCCCCCCGCCTGACGCTGGAGGAGAAGACGGAGCTCTTCATCCTCACGGCGAAAAAGATCCTCTGCCTCATCCAGGACCGTCCCGGCACGGAGCTTACCTTCTTCCACACCGCCGCGGCCCTCTCCCGGATCTACCGCTTCATCGTGCTGCACAAAATCGAGTGCGGCCCCTTCCTCTTCCATCTCCCTGAGAAGGTGGCCTTCTTCCCCGGGACCTTCGATCCCTTCTCCCTCTCCCACAAGGGCATCGTGCAGGACATCCGGGACCGGGGCTTTGAGGTATATCTCGCCATCGATGAGTTCTCCTGGAGCAAGAAGACCCAGCCCTCCCTGATTCGGCGGCAGCTTGTCAGCATGGCCGTGGCCGATGAGTTCGACGTCTACCTCTTCCCCCACGATTTCCCGGTGAACCTCTCCAATCCGGACAATCTCCGGGCCCTTCGGCAGTGCTTCGCCGGGCGGGAGCTCTACCTCGCCGTGGGCAGCGACGTGGTGGCCAACGCCTCCTCCTACCGTCTGCCCCCCTTCCCCGGCTGCGTGCTGGAGATGAATCACATCGTCTTCCGCCGCCAGAGCGATGCCGACGGCCAGGCCATCGACGCCGACCTCTCCTGCATCCGGGGGAAGGTGCTGGAGCTGCAGCTCCCCACCCACCTGGAGGACATCAGCTCTTCCCGCATCCGGGACAACATCGACCTGGGCCGGGACATTTCCAACCTCATCGACCCCATGGTACAGGACTTCATCTACCGCAACGGTCTCTACCTGCGGGAGCCCCAGTATAAGCGCATCCTTCTTACGGGCGACCTGGACTTCCGCTGCGTGGCACAGCCGGACGGCGCCCTGCGGGTGGAGGCGGCGGAGTTCGCCGCCTCCCTGGGGGCGGACTTCCCCCTGGGAGAGGAAGATTCCCTCCTGCTCCTCCGCCGCAGCGGGACGCTTCTTGGCGTTCTCAGTATGCGGGACGTGGGTTCTGGCCAGCTCTACAGCGTCCTCGGCAGCGCCGAGACGGCGGACGCCGTCCGCTGCCGGGCCACGGGGCGCATCCGGCTTCTTGCGGGCATGGTCTGCCTGCGGGAGGACGGGGATCTTCCCCAGCTCCTTCTGACGGAGGCCCTGGCCCAGGGTCTCCGGGACGAGTGCGGCTGCGCCCTGGCCGCCTCCGCCTTCCTGGCCCCCCCGGGGCGGCGGGAGCTCCTGCGGCGCAACGGCTTCCTCCCCCTGGAGGAGCGCGGCGGGGACGGCCCCTGCCTTGTGGACATGCGCTCCCCGGTGGCCCTCATCCGCAACATTTCCACCACGCTGAAAGAGCCCTTCGCCTCGGACCCCGCGGTGCTCTCCGCCGTCCGTACCGCCCACCTCCGCTTTCAGGAGGCCATCGCCGCCATGTATCCCGGAACCCTGGTCCTCTCCCTGGACGCGGAGCTCATCTACCACCGTCTCTCCCGGCGCATCGCCCAGTGCAACGGCGTGCCGGAGACCCCCACGGTGCCCCGGGTCCTGGGGCCCAAGATGTGCGTCCCCTTCGGCAAGATCCTCCGGGGCAACGTCATCCCCAACACCGTCACCAAGACCCTCCACACCGACAAGGTCTTCGCCCCGGACCTCCGGTCCTTCACCATCGGGGCCTACCCGGGCTATGCCCCTCTGGAAAGCCAGATCCGCATGATCCGCTCCTTCCGCCGCAGCGCGATCCTGGTGGATGACCTCCTGCACTCCGGCAGCCGGATGCGTTTCCTGGCTCCCCTCCTCCGGCAATATCAGCTGCCCATCGACCGGGTACTGGTGGGCGTCATCAGCAACCGGGGCCGGGACCTGATGGCGGACCTGGGCTTCCCCGCCGAGGGCGTCTACTCCGTGCCGAATCTCCGCGCCTGGTTCGTGGAGTCCACCATGTATCCCTTCATCGGCGGCGACGCCGTGGAGGGTGCGGAGCCTTCGGTCCCGGGGCTCACGGCGTCGGTGAACCTAATCCTGCCCTACGCCATGCCCCGCTTCTGCCAGGACTGCCGTCCGGGCAGCATCTACCGCTTCTCCAAAACCTGCCTGGAAAACAGCCGGAACATCCTCACCGCCCTGGAAAAGGTCTACCGGGAG
>CAMBID010000029.1 GCA_945867445.1 uncultured Clostridia bacterium
AAAATTACCAATCTGGAGGTCATCCCCCATGTTTCAGCTTCTCCGGCGGGAGCCGGGCTTCTACCACCGCCTGGTGCAGCTGGCGCTGCCCATCGTGCTGCAAAACCTCATCACCACGTCCCTGGGCTTCGCGGACACCTTCATGGTGGGCCTTCTGGGCAACGCCGAGATGGCGGCGGTCACCGCCGCCAATGTCCCCATCTTCATCATCCAGCTGGTGATCTTCGGTTTCCAAAGCGGACTCGCGGTCCTGCTGAGCCAGTACTGGGGCAAGGGGGACACCGACAGTATCAACCGCTGTATGGGTATCGCGCTCTACGCCGTGATCCTCTTCTCTCTGGCCATCGCCCTGACAACGTTCTTCCTCCCGGCGGAAGTCATGCGCCTTGTGACCCCCAACGAGGACCTGGTGGCTCTCGGCACCCCCTATATCCGCATTGTGGGCTTTGCCAACGTTTTCAACGGCATCAGCAGCGTCTACGCCGGGATGCAGCGCTCCACGGAGAACCCCCGCTTCGGCATGATCCTCTTTGCCATCTCCATGTGCGTGAACACCTTCCTGAATTTCGTGCTGATCTTCGGAAAGTTCGGCGCGCCCAGGATGGGCATTACCGGCGCGGCGGCGGCCACCCTCATCTCCCGGATCGTGGAGTTCGCCGCGGCCCTGGGCTATGCTCTCCGCAGCCCCCGCATCCCCCTGCGCCCGGGCCTCATCCTCCAGCCCGGGCGGGACACGGCGCGCCGTTTCGTGAAGTACTCCGTCCCCGTGGTCTGCAACGAGACCCTCTGGGGCACCGGCACCAGCATGCTCACCGTCATCATGGGCCACATGGCCAACAGCCAGGACATGCTGGCGGCCTACTCCCTCATGGGAAACATTGATAAGCTCTCCACCGTCGTCTGCTTCGGCCTCGCAGCCTCCGCCGCCGTGATGGTGGGGAAGGAGATCGGCGAGGGCCGGAACTTCGACCATGTCTACGATGTAGCCAGGACCCTGCTGGCGGTCTCGGTTCTCGTGGGCGCGGCGGTGATGGTCCTGCAGCTCCTCCTGCTGCCTGCCTTCTTCCAGCCGGTGCTCTTCCCCCTCTTTCAGCTCTCTCCCGGGGCGGCGAGGATCTCTACGTATCTTGCCATCGTCTACGCCATCGCGCTGCCCACCCGGGCCTTTGACGTGACCAACGTCACCGGCGTCCTCCGGGCGGGCGGGGACACCCGCGTCGCCGTCCTTATCGACGTGCTGCCCCTGTGGCTTTTCACCGTGCCGCTGATGGCCTTGTGCGCCCTGGTGCTGGACGTGCCGGTGCTCTGGGTCTGCCTCTGCCTTCAGAGCGAGACACTTTGCAAGTTCCCCCTAGGTATTTTCCGCTTCCGGAGCCGGAAGTGGATCCACGACATCACCCGCTCCATCGAGTGATACTAGTTCTTGATAAAAAGCTTTCAAAGCTTTTTATAGCGCCGCAGGCGCGTCAAGAACTTATGAGACGGCTTTTGCGGCAGACTGCCGCAAAAGGGCGACGCTGACAGCGGCGCCTTCTTGATAAAAATCAAAGATTTTTATCAAGAAAGAGTATGAAAGGAGTTCCCACCATGCAGGATTCCCTCTTCCGCTGCCCCCTCTGCGCGAAACCCCTCCGGCGGGAGGAGCATGCCTGCCGCTGCCCGGTCGGCCACAGCTTCGACATCGCCCGGGAAGGCTACACCTACCTGCTGCCCGCCAACCGCAAGCACTCCGCCGCCCCCGGCGATGACCGGGAGATGGCCGCCGCCCGCCGGGATTTCCTCTCCAGAGGGTATTATGAACCCCTATTGAATACCCTCTGTAGTGAAATTCTCCCCCGCTGCGGGGATGCCCCGACCCTGCTGGACTCCGGCTGCGGGGAGGGCTACTACACCGCCGGCATCTATCAGGCCCTGCAGGCGGCGGGAAAGCAGCCCCGGATGGCGGGTATCGACATCTCCAAGTTCATCCTCCGCTCCGCCGCCAAGCGGGAGCGGGGCGTGGAGTTCGCCGTGGCCTCGGCCTACCGTCTGCCGCTGGCGGATGCCTCGGTGGATGTACTGCTGAACTGCTTCTCCCCCCTGGCCATCGAGGAGTTCCGTCGGGTGCTGCGGCCCGGCGGGCACTTCCTTTATGTGGTTCCCGGGGCGGAGCATCTCTGGGAGATGAAGGCCATCCTCTACGACCGCCCCTACCCCAACGAGGAGCGGGAGACCCCCTATGAGGGCTTCCGGTATGAGGCCATCGTCCCGGTGGATGAGACGATCACCCTCCAAAACCGGGAGGACATCCGGAACCTCTTCCGCATGACCCCCTACGCCTGGAAGACGCCCCGGGAGGGGAAGGAGCGCCTGGCGGCGCGGGAGACCCTGACCACCCGCATTTCCTTCCGCATTCATATTTTCCGGCGGGAGGGCTGAGCGCGGTTCCCGCAGGACAGCATTCATAGAAAGAAGGGCTCCGGCCTGCGGTGAAAGCCGCAGGCCGGAGCTTTTTGCAGGATCTCTGCTTTTTACAGAAGGGCCGTTCTACTCCTCCGTATAGCGGAACAGCTCCTCCACCGGGACGTGAAAGACCCCCGCCAGGTCCATGGCCAGCTTCAGGGAGGGGTTGTAGCGCCCCTTCTCCAGGTTGACGATGGTCTCCCGCCGGACGCCCACCCGTTCCGCCAGCTCCGCCTGCTTCAGGCCGTCCCGTTCCCGGTATTCCTTCAGTTTCGTCACCAGCATGGCTCAGTACCCCTTGGCGTCCATCAGGCAGAAAACCACCGTGCGGAGGATGGCCAGCAGCAGAAGGAGGCCCATCAGGCAGTAGCCGATGACCTCCGTGGTCAGAGTCATCCGCCCGATGGCGCAGACGAAGCCCAGCACCACGATGGCGGCGGCGCCCACCTTCAGACAGAGGGCGTCGCAGCGGCGGAGGTTGGTCTCCGCCATCTCGTCGGGGTCCTCCTGCCGGTACTTCCGCAGCCGGAGGGACCGGGAGATGAAGTAGTAAAACGTGAAGCCGAAGACGGCGTACTGGATGGTGGGATAGAAGCTCCGCCAGTCGTTCCGGGCCCACATCCAGTAGTAAACGGCGAGGAGGAGGGCGAAAACGATCTTATCCGCCACCAGCTCCCGCAGGGAAACCTTCTTGTTCATGATGATCTGCTCCTTTTCCGGGCCAAGGCGGCCCTGCAACGTGATATATTTCTCACTTGATGTGAGAAATATATCACGTTGCAGTCTTGCTGTCAAGAGGAATGTGAGAAATTTATAACTTTTTGTCAGGGACTGGGACGCTGTCAAAGGACAGCTCTCCGGCATACACTGGAGCAGCGACAGGAGGGATGGATATGGCCTATTCCGACCGGGAACTGCTGGCGCGGCTCATTGAGTGCGAGGCGGGAGGCGAGGGGGAGAACGGCATGAAGGCGGTGGCGGGAGTAGTGATGAACCGGGTCCACGCCAGCGGCGGGGAGTATGCCCGGGTAGGGCAGGGGAGCATCCGGAAGATCATCATGCAGCCGGGGCAGTTCGTCTGCGCCAGCGAGACGGAGAACGGGGCCTACAACCCCCAGAATATCTACAACATGAACCCCACCGACATCCACTACGAGATCGCGGATTGGGCCATCGCCGGGAACCGCCTGCCGGACGTGGCGGAGTCGCTGTGGTTCTATAACCCCTTCTCCGCCAACTGCCGCGCCAACTTTCCCTCCCGGGTGGGGTATCTGCAGACGCGCATCGGCGACCACTGCTTCTATAACCCCACCGACGCCTACTATCAAACATGAAGAGGTGCAGAGCGATGCAGGCAAACCAGATGATACCGCCGAGGACCGGGCATGCCCGGCAGCCGGACTGGACCGCCGAGGTGGGCGGCCCGGTCTATCAGACCGCCCCCATGCAGGGCAGCCAGAACTACCAGACCCTGCCGGCCCAGCCGGGAAATCCCCCGGCGGTGGTCAGCGAGGAACCCATCTACAGCGACCAGCAGGGAGTCCCCGGCAGCGTGCCGGGCAGCACGCAGGGCATCGTCCAGGGGGTCCCTGCCATGCAGCATCCCGGCCGGGGACAGCTGGATTTTTCCACCGGGCTCACCCAGGAGGCGCTGGAGTCCCCCATGACTACCCAGGAGGCATACCAGGGCTCCATCAAGGGACTGTTGGGGCAGAACCTGGGCCACTACGTGGTGGCGACCTTCCTGGTGGGAACCCAGAACCCCATTTCCTGGGAGGGTATCCTCCACAGCGTGGGGAACAACTACCTGGTGATCTTCCAGCCGGACCAGGGCCGTTACATCACCGGGGATCTCTACGCGCTGAAGTTCGTGGAGTTCAGCGACAGCGCCCCCGGCGTGGTGCCGCCCTGCACAGGCTACCGCCGCCGGGACGGTCAGCAGATCTGGTGAGCGCCGCCGGAAGGAAAAAAGCGCCGCAGGGCCGACGGGCCTGCGGCGCTTTTTCTCTTTTTTGCGGAAGGTCTCCCTTGGGAGGCTCAGTTCTTGCCGGGGCCGTACACGGCGGGGATATCCACAGCCTTGTTGAAGGAGAATTCGGGAGTGGGGAATTCACCGGAGAGGGTCTCCTCATGGAACTTGTTGAGGCCGTCCACCATGACCTTGCGGACGTTGGCGAACTGCTTGACGAACTTGGGCTTGAAGTCGCCGTACATGCCCAGGAGGTCCTGGGTGACGAGGACCTGGCAGTCCACATAGGGACCGGCGCCGATGCCCAGGATGGGCACATGGACTTCCTCGGCCATGGCCTTGGCGACCACGGAGGGGACGCACTCCACGACCATGGAGAAAACGCCGGCCTTCTCCAGAGCCTTGGCGTCCTCGATGAGCTTGCGGGCAGACTCGGGAGTGCCGCCCTGGACCTTGAAGCCGCCGAAAGAGGTAGCGGTCTGGGGAGTCATGCCGATGTGGCCCATGACGTTGATGCCGGCGTCCACCATTCTGCGGATGGTGGGAGCCATGTTGACGCCGCCCTCCAGCTTGACGCAGTCGCAGAGGGTCTCCTTGGTGAGACGGTTGGCGGTCTCGATGGCCTGCTCGGGGCTCACGTTATAGGAGCCGAAGGGCATATCGCCGATGATGAAGGTGTTGGGAGCGCCCTTGACCACGGGCTTGATGTGGTGGATCATGTCATCCACGGTCACGGGGACAGTGGTGTCATAGCCCAGCATGATCATGCCCAGGGAGTCGCCCACCAGGATGATCTCCACGTCACTCTCGTCCACGATGGTGGCGGTGGTGTAGTCATAGGCAGTGCAGAAGGCAAACTTGCGGCCCTCATCCTTGAACTTCTGGAAGTCCAGGATCGTCATTTTCTTCTTCGCCATTTCAAAGCACCTCTTTCAAAAATTTTGTGGTTCGCACAAAAGGGAATACCAGCGTGCAGCTGTATGTGGTCATACCACGCGCCGCTAATAGTATCATAGTCAAAAGAAACGGAAAAGTCAAGCCGTCCCGGGGAAAAATTTGACGCTTTTTTCAGCGCCGCCCGAAAAACAGGAAAAAATCCCGTCCCCCGGGGATTTTCCTGCGGACGGGGCGGAAAATCCGGGGATCAGTGCTGGATGTCTTCCATGGCCCGGAGCATGTGGTAGCGCATGGCCAGATTGGCGCCCCGGCCATCCCGCAGGCTCAGGAGGGCGGCGATGGAATGGTGGCTGTCCAGGGCGTTTTCCTTCATCTTCCGGGGGAAGTTGGAGTACTCCGCCGCCGCCACATTGAAGTAGGCCCACTCATGGAGGGCGGGCAGCACCTGATTCATGACGATGGAGTGGGTGGCCTGGGCCAGCGCGCTGTGGAAGGCCTGGTCCTCCTTCATGAAGGCAATGAAGCTCGCGGGACTGTCTTGCTCCAGGCTTTCCTCCACAACGGTGCGCTGCTCCGCCTCCAGAGCCACAAGATTCCGGAGCTCTTCGTCCGTAGCGTTCTTCGCCACCATTTCCATGGCCTCGGACTCCAAGATCAGCCGGACCTGGTACCAGTCCAGCAGAAGCTTGCGCTTGTCCTCGGTATAGGCGAAACCGAAGGGATCGGGCTGGCGTCCCGGCGTCTCCGAAACAAAGGTGCCCACGCCCCGGCGGATCACAAGGACCCCGTTGGCCACCAGGGTCTTGATGGCCTCCCGCAGTGAGGTGCGGCTGACGCCCAGCTCCCGGGCGAGACTGCGCTCATCCGGGATGCGATCGCCGGGCTGGAACCGGCGCTCTTCAAAGATGAGATTCCGCAGCTGGGCCGCTACCTGCTGGGAAAGCGGGGTGGCCGGCTGGGGAAGGGATGTGCTTTGAGACATGGTGGACAGACCTCCGGTCAAGTAGATTCCCTCCAATGGAAGGGCGGGAGGAGGAGCGCGGCGGGAACTGCCGCCGTTTTCCCGCATTACTCCGCCATTATAGCCCCGGAAACCGGCTTCGTCAAGAATGAGACAGGAAAAGTCAGGAAAGCGTGGTAGGATGACCCGAGCCCGCCCCTGCCGGAAGGAGGTGTGGGGACGCGGAACGGGCCCGGCGGGGGAAAAACCGCTTTCCCGGCGTTTTGCCCGGGCGCGGGGAGAGTTTTTTAGGAGTTTTGCAAATCCTGCTTGACATCCCGGAACGGATTCCCTATAATGGCTGATAGCAACAGGTATGACCACATACGGGCGGGAGACAGCATACATCTCTTCGCCCGACTTCGCCGGGACCCCCGCCCCGGCGAAGCGCAAAGCGCACGAACAGGCATTGCCTGAGATTTGAGAAATTCCGGAAAGAGAAACGAAAAAGGAGAATGGAACGCTATGGAAATCAAGACCGATATCCAGATCGCCCAGGAGGCGACCCCGCTGAAGATCACGGAAGTGGCCAAGAGTTGCGGCATCGATGAGAAGTATATTGAGCAGTACGGCAACTACAAGGCCAAGATCGACTACCAGCTCCTGCGGGACGAAGCCGGGAAGCCCGACGGCAAGCTGATTCTGGTCACCGCCATTACCCCCACCCCCGCCGGCGAAGGGAAGACCACCACTTCCGTGGGCCTGACCGACGGCCTGCGCAAGATCGGCAAGAACGCCGTCGTCGCCCTGCGTGAGCCTTCTCTGGGCCCCGTGTTCGGCGTCAAGGGCGGTGCTGCCGGCGGCGGTTACGCGCAGGTGATTCCCATGGAGGACATCAACCTCCACTTTACCGGCGACTTCCATGCCATCGGCGCCGCCAATAACCTGTTGGCCGCCATGCTGGATAACCACATTCAGCAGGGCAATCAGCTGGGCATTGACGTCAAGCAGATCACCTGGAAGCGCGCTGTCGACATGAATGACCGCCAGCTCCGCCACATTGTGGACGGCCTGGGCGGCAAGATGCAGGGCGTGCCCCGGGAGGACGGCTTTGACATCACCGTGGCCTCCGAGGTCATGGCCGTGCTGTGCCTGGCTTCCGACATCAGCGACCTGAAGGCCCGTCTTGGCCGGATGATCGTGGCCTACACCTATGACGGCAAGCCCGTCACCGCCCACGACCTGAAGGCCGAGGGCGCCATGGCCGCC
>CAMBID010000030.1 GCA_945867445.1 uncultured Clostridia bacterium
TACTGAGCAAAGCCGGAAACCTTGAAAGCCAAGGCTTTCAAGGTTTCCGGCTTTGTTCAAGTGCAAGGTTTTTGGACGAAATTGTCCAAAAACCTTGCACCTTCCACAGGAGCGCCGCCGCGCGAATAAACCGCAAAGCGGTTTCTTCAGTAGACATTATTTTAATGGGAGAGTAGTATTATGCGGCCAGAGATAGCTGGTGCTTTTCCATCGGCGTCAAGACACCCAAATTGCGCTGCACCTGGAAACGTCTCCGTCCCCCGGCTGACCGGTTCCAAAAAAACGCCGAAGGGCGGCCCTGCGGGCCGCCCTTCGGCGTTTTTCGGAAGGAGTAGTTTGGAATCACGCCGGGGAAAGAGCCCGGCGGGTTCAGCAAGATCATTCCGCGGTGTAGTTGTCAAAGTAGCCCTGGATCAGGACGATGGGGGTGCCCTTGTCACCGGAGCCGGAGGTCAGGTCACAGAGGGAGCCAATGAGGTCCGTGAGATGCCGGGGTGTGGTGCCCTCAGAGACCATGTTGCCCACGAGGGAAGTGCCGTCCTTCCGGGCGATCTTATCCTTGATGGCGTCCCGGAGGGCCTCACCGGAGAGCTCCGCGAAGTCATTGTCCGCCAGGTACTTGAGCTTCAGCTCATTGGGAGTGCCCACGAGCCCTGCGGTATAGGCGGGGGAGACCACGGGGTCCGCCAGCTCCCAGATCTTGCCCACAGGGTCCTTGAAGGCGCCGTCGCCGTAGACCATGACCTCGATGTGCTTGCCGGTGGCTTCCAGGAGCTTTGCCTGGATGGCCCCCACCAGGTCCTGGCAGTCCCGGGGGAAGAGCTTGACGGTGTCCTCGTTGGCCTTGTTGCTGCCGAGCAAGCCGTACTTCTCGTTGTACCCGCTGCCATTTACGGGGGCGGTCATGATTTCGTCCAGGGAGAAGACCTTCTCCGCCCCGGCCTTCAGCAGGCGGCGCTTGGTGCGCTTGCGGGTGTGGATGTCGCAGTTGATGACGTTCTTCGTGTAAGGCAGGATGGCCCGGGCGTCGTTGGCGAAGACCACCTCCACCTCCGCGCCGCTCCCCCGGATCAGGTCCATGTAGTAAGCCACATAGTCCACGCCGGTGAAGGGATGCACCGTGCAGCCGAAGAGCTGGCGGTACTGCTCCAGGGTCAGAACATCCTGATAGGGGTCCACGCCCTTCTCGTCCAGCAGATCCTCGTCGATGAGGTGGTTCCCCACCTCGTCAGAGGGGTAGGAGAGCATGAGGACGATCTTCCTGGCCCCGGCGGCGATGCCCCGCAGGCACACGGCGAAGCGGTTGCGGCTCAGGATGGGGAAGAGGACGCCCACAGTCTCCCCGCCCAGCTTCGCCTTCACGTCGGCGGCGATGTCGCTGACCTTGGCGTAGTTGCCCTGGGCCCGGGCCACGATGGCCTCCGTCATGGCCACCACGTCCCGGTCACGGAAGGCGAAGCCCTCCTCCCGGGCGGCGGCCAGTACGGCCTCCGGCACGATGCTGGCAAGATCGTCCCCGGCGCGGATGATGGGCGCGCGGATGCCCCGGGCAACAGTTCCGACCATTCGGCTCATAGGAAAACACCTCATATCATAAGATTTCATGTTATTCTCTTTCCATCGGCGGGGGCGGTCCCCCGCCACAAGCAATTATTATATCCGGAATAGGACGCCTTGTAAAATAGGGATTCATTCTTTTTGATATTAACACAGATAATAATAGAAAAGAAATTTGGAGAAAAATTAATGGTTTACCTCCTTTTGTAATTGACAATTAAGGATTGAGAATTGATAATGAAAAGATAGGGGCGGTTCCGCGGCGAACAGCCCAGCGGAGGAGCGGCTTTCTCCGCAAAGGGAATTGTCCATGGTCAAGTATCAATTGACCATGGCAGTTCCACTGTCCATTGACAGGAGGCTCTATGATCCACACCATTCTCATCGACATCGACAACACCCTTTTGGACTTTGACCGCTGCGCCGAAAGCTCCATCCGCCGGGGCCTCTCGGAGCTTGGCATCCCCTGCCCCGATGGCATGATCCCCACCTTCCGCCGGGTCAACGACACCCTCTGGCGGGAGATCGAGAAGGGGAACCTGACCCGTTCGGGCCTTCGGGCCATCCGCTGGCCCTGGATCTTCGACTGTTTCGGCATCCGGGCCGACGGCGAGGCCTTCGAGGACCGCTTCGTCCGGCTTCTCTGGGACAGCCACGAGATCGTGGACGGGGCGGAGACCCTCCTCCGCCATCTTTCCTCTCGCTATGCCCTCTACGCCGCCAGCAACGCCCCCGCCGGGGAGCAGGAGAACCGGCTTCGCCTGGCGGGCTTCGACCGGTACTTCCGGGGCCTTTTCATCTCCCAGGTGCTGGGAGCCAACAAGCCCAGCCCCGCCTTCTTCGACGCCTGCTTTGAAAAGCTGGGCAATCCGCCCAAGGACGAAGTCCTCCTCATTGGGGATTCCCTGACGGCGGACATCCGGGGAGCTCTGGACTACGGCCTTCCCTGCTGCTGGTTCGATCATGACGGCACCGGGGCCCCGGCCCCTGCCGGGGTCGCCCACACCGCCCGGAAGCTCACGGACATCCTCCAGTGGTACTGACCGTTCCCCGGGGCCTGCCCGCCCCAAAAATCCCCCGCGCATCCGATTTCGGACACAGAGCCGGCCCCTCTGTGTCCGTTTTTTGGGAAAAAGTGGCCGTATTGCAGAACTTCCGCTCTCTTCGGTTGACACCCCCTGCCAGGGGTGGTATCCTCTTCCTGCCAGGAAAAAGCAGCCCCAAACGGGGCGGCGGAAATTTCTTCCCCCGGGGCTTGACGGCAGGGAACAAATGTGATATCTTTTTGATATCAAACAGATCTCTTCCTCCCGCCGCGCTCCGGGAAGGGCTGGAAAACGCCCCGGCGCAACCCCCGGTTGACAAATTTCCGTCCCAACTTTCTGGCACGCAACCGCGAAAACCGCTACCATAACGCCAGAAAACAGCGCCGGACCGCAGAAGGCCCCACGGCGCGGATAGGAGAAATGAGTATGATTCTGGCAGACAAGATCATGCAGCTTCGGAAGAAGGCCGGCTGGTCCCAGGAGGAGCTGGCGGAGCAGCTGGGCGTCACCCGGCAGTCCGTCTCCAAGTGGGAGGGCGCCCAGTCCATCCCGGACCTGGAGAAGGTGGTGCAGATGAGCCGCCTCTTCGGCGTCAGCACGGATTTCCTCCTGAAAGACGAGCTGGAGACCGAGGACCGTACCCTCAGCGAGGATGTCCCGCCACTGCGCCGGGTCACCATGGAGGAGGCCTCCGCCTACTTACAGCTCCGCCGGGCGGCGGCCCCGAAAATGGCCCTGGGAACCCTTCTCTGCGTCTGGAGCCCCGTGGCCCTCATCGCCCTCAGCTATCTCAGCGAGTCCCCCCGCTTCCGCCTGACGGAGAATGCTGCCGCAGGCCTGGGCCTTTGCATCCTTCTCATTCTCGTGGCCATCGGCGTGGTGCTCTTCCTCTCCTGTGGCCGGGGCTGCCGGGACTTCGCCTTCCTGGAGACGGAGCCCTTTGAGACGGAGTACGGCGTCAGCGGCATGGTGAAGGAGCGCCGCCGGGCGGGGGAGGACCGGGTCCGGCGCCTGAATACCGTGGCCGCCGTCCTCTGCATCCTGGCCATCCTGCCCCTTTTTGCCGCCGCCTTCTGGGCGATGGACGCCGCCTACATCGCGGGCGTCTGCCTGACCATCGTTCTGGCCGGCCTCGGCGCGTCCCTTTTCGTCTATGTGGGCACCGAGACCGCCGCCATGGAAAAGCTCCTGGAGGACGGGGACTACACCCGCTCCCGCAAGAGAAGCAGCGGCCTTCGCAGCGCCGTCTCCGTCATCTACTGGCTGCTGGCCACCGCCATCTTCCTCTTCTATACCTTCGGCCCCCACGGCAACGGCCAGCCCCGGTACAGCTGGTTTATCTGGGCCATCGCCGGGGTGCTCTACGCTGCTGTGATGGCAGTGATAGGCCTGATCCAGCGGAAGAAATGAGGACCCGCCTGGGGGCGGAAGCTGCCAGCGGAAAGGACTACCTGCGTCTTGCCAAGAGCGAGAGCATGGCAAAGCTTCTGTTCCGCAGGCGGCTGGCCGCCGCTGTGAAGGGCGGCGACCTCATCTACGTCATTTCGGAGCCCGATCAGCTGGCCCTTTTGCCGGAGGGCGCCCTTCGCGTCCTGGTCACGGCCGGCATCGACACCGTGAAGACCCGTTTCGCCGCCCGGATGGGCGGGAACCTGCCCGGACCCGTGGCCGCCATGCCGGAGCGCAGGCACGCCCTCTTTGAGGCCGAAGGCCACGCGCTGACCGTCCATACCGGCGAGACCGCTCCGGGGGCTGCAGCAGAGGCGATTCTCGCTGTCAAGCAATACCGATTTCCAAGGAAATCCCGTGCGCTGCGGGCACTCGCGGCATCTCAAAAAACCGGACGCGCTTCGCGCAAGCAAAAGCTTTGAAAGCTTTTGATCAGGTTTTGTATAAGGAGGAACCACAATGAAAGACTTCATTCTCGCAGCCCTGCCCCTGGTGGTCCTGGGCGCCGCCATCGCCGTGGCCGTGACCTGCGGTCTGCGCTCCAAGCGGGCCGCGGAGGCCGCCATGAACGCCCCCGAGGGCCAGGAGCCCCCCAAAAAGAGCGTTGACGGCACCCATATGTGCATCGGCATGTGCCTGGGTATCGTCGTGGGCATGTTCGTGAGCAACTTCTCCAAGACCTGGAACCAGGGCATCTGCATGAGCCTGGGCATGTGCCTCGGTATGGCCATCGGCTCCGCCGTGGACGCCGCCCAGGCCAGAAAGGCCCCGGAAAAGCCCGCGGAGCAGTCTGCGGAAGCTGAGCCCCCCGCCGAACCGGAAGACAAGTCCGAAAACTGAACCCGCCCGGGGCTCCCCCCCGGCTGAGCCTCCCGTCCCGGGAAGAGTTAGGAGAGAAAAGAAATGCTGAACATCCAACACCTTACCAAGACCTACGGCGAGAAGAAGGCTGTCGATGACCTGAGCCTCCGCATCGCTCCCGGCGAGATCTACGGCTTCATCGGCCACAACGGCGCCGGCAAAACCACCACCCTGAAAGCCGTGGCCGGCATCCTGCCCTTTGACCAGGGGGAGATCACCGTGGGCGGCCTTTCCATGAAAGCCGATCCCCTGATCTGCAAGCGCCAGATGGCCTACATCCCGGATAACCCGGACCTCTACGAATTCATGACCGGCATCCAGTTCCTGAACTTCATCGCGGACATCTTCGCCGTCCCGGCGGACGTCCGCCAGGAGCGCATCCGGGAGTACGCCGGCCGCTTCGAGCTCACCGGGGACCTTGGGCAGCCCATCGCCGCCTACTCTCACGGCATGAAGCAGAAGCTGGCCATCATCTCCGCCTGGCTCCACCAGCCCAAGCTGATCCTGATGGATGAGCCCTTCGTAGGCCTGGATCCCAAGGCGGCCCACCTCCTCAAGGGCATGATGCGGGAGCTCTGCGGTGAGGGCGGCGCCATCTTCTTCTCCACCCATGTTCTGGAAGTCGCGGAGAAGCTCTGCGACAAGGTGGCCATCATCAAGGGCGGCAGGCTCATCCGTTCCGGCACCATGGAGGAGGTCAAGGGCGACGACAGCCTGGAGGAGGTCTTCCTGGAATTGGAGGGCGAGGCGGAATGATCAAACTCCTTGTGAAAAAGCAGCTGACGGAGATCTTCCGCAGCTACTTCTACGACGCCAAGAAAAACAAGGCCCGGTCCAGGGCCTCCACCATTGGCTTCATCGTGCTCTTTGTCCTGCTGATGGCGGGGCTGCTGGGGGGCATGTTCACCTGGCTGTCCCTGTCCCTCTGCGGTGACTTCGCCGCCATGCAGCTGGGCTGGCTGTACTTTGACCTGCTGGGCGGTCTCGGCATCCTGCTGGGCGCCTTCGGCAGTGTGTTCAATACCTACGCGGGCCTGTATCTGGCCAAGGACAATGACCTGCTGCTGAGCCTGCCCATCCCCGTCCGGGCCATGATGGCCTCCCGGCTGCTGGGGGTTTACCTTATGGGCCTGATGTACTCCGTGGTAGTGACCCTCCCCGCTGTCATCGTCTACTGGGCGGTGGCCTCCCACAGCCTGGCGGCCATCCTGGGCGGCGTCATCATGATCCTGACGGTCTCCGTCATCGTCCTGATCCTCTCCTGCGTCCTGGGCTGGGCGGTGGCAAAGATCAGTCTGAAGCTCAAGCACAAGAGCTTTGTTACGGTCCTTGCCTCCCTGGTTTTCATCGCCGCCTACTACTTCTTCTACTTCAAGGCCAGCCAGATGCTCCAGACGCTGGTGGCCAACGCCATGGTGTACGGCGAGGCCATCCGGGGCAAGGCCTACGCGATCTACCTTTTTGGCCGGGCCTGGGAGGGGGATCCCATCGCCGTCCTGGCCGCTGTGGCCGTCACGGCGATCCTCCTGGCTCTGACCTGGTATGTCCTCTCCCGCAGCTTCCTGCACATCGCCACCGCATCCGGCAGCGTGGGCAAGGTCAAGTACCGGGAGAAGGCGGCGAAAATGCGCGCCATCCCCCAGGCCATGTTCCGCAAGGAGCTCTCCCGCTTCACCGCCAGCCCCAACTACATGCTCAACTGCGGCCTTGGTATTTTCCTGATCCCCGTGGGCGGCGTCCTGTTCCTGATCAAAGGCGCCTGGCTCCGGGATTTCGCCGCCACCGAGCTGGGCTGGAACGCGGAATTCCTGACGCTGATAGCGGCGGGCGCCCTCTGCGTCATGGCCTCCATGGTGGATGTCGCCGCCCCCTCCGTCTCCCTGGAGGGAAGGTCTCTCTGGTTGGTGCAGTCTCTGCCCATCCTGCCCTGGGAGGCCCTCCTGGCCAAGCTCCGGCTGCAAATCTGTCTCACCGGCGTGCCCCTGGCCTTCACCGGCGTATGCGCCATCCTCGCCCTGCGTCCCGGGATTCCCGGCGCGGCCATCCTGCTGCTCCTGCCCCAGGCCTTCTCCGTGCTGATGGCGGCATTCGGCCTTCTGATGGATCTGAAGCGGCCCAACCTCCATTGGACCAATGAGATCGCCCCCATCAAGCAGAATCTCAGCGTCATGGTGGTCCTCTTCGGCGGCTGGGCCCTTTCGGTGGCGCTGATGGTGGCCGGCTGGCTCCTTCAGGATCTCGTATCCCCCGGCATCACCGCCTGGCTCTGCCTCGCTGTTCTGGCCGCCGCCTCCGCCGCCCTCCTCCGCTGGCTGAAAACGAAAGGCACCCGGATATTCGCGGCCCTCTGATACTCTTTCTTGATAAAAATCTTTGATTTTTATCAAGAAAGCGCCGCTGTCAGC